>NZ_JBHYGR010000003.1:37576-81036 GCF_042738155.1 Kitasatospora sp. NPDC059088
GGGGGGGTGGGGGGGGGGGGGGGGTGGGGGGGGGGGGGGGGGGGGTGGGGGGGGGTGTGTGGGGGGGGGGGGGGGGGGGGCCGGGGGGGGGGGGGGGGGGGGGGGGGCCCCCGCGCCGGCCCCCCCGCCCCTATTGAACCGTTCTTTACTCTCTGGCGTGCAAGCAGGTCAGAGGCGGCAGGCGTGGATGTTGGTGACCAGGATCGCCCGGGCGCCGATGCCCCACAGGTCGTCCATGATCTGCTGGGCCTCCTTGCGGAGCACCATCGACCGGACGGCCACCCAGCCCTCGGTGTGCAGCGGGGAGACGGTCGGCGACTCCAGACCGGGGGTGAGCGCCACGGCGGCGCCGACCTTCTCGGCCCGGATGTCGTAGTCCATCAGCACGTAGCGGCGGGCCACCAGCACGCCCTGGAGACGGCGCAGGAACTGCTCCACCCGGGCGTCCTCGCCCGCGCCCTTGGGGCGGATCACCACGGAGTCCGAGATCAGGATCGGCTCGCCGAAGACCTCCAGGCCGGCGTTGCGCAGGCTGGTCCCGGTCTCCACCACGTCGGCGATCACGTCGGCGACGCCCAGCTGCACGGCGGTCTCGACCGCGCCGTCCAGCTTGGTGACCGTCGCCGTCACGCCGTGGTCCGCCAGGTGCTGCTCGACCAGGCCGGTGTAGGAGGTCGCGATCCGCAGCCCCTCCAGGCCCTGCACGTCCTTGACGTCCACGCCCTCGGGGCGGGCGAAGCGGAAGGTCGACCCGGCGAAGCCGAGGGCGAGCACCTCCTCCGCGTTGGAGTGCGAGTCCAGCAGCAGGTCGCGGCCGGTGATGCCGACGTCGAGGCGGCCGGAGCCGACGTACACGGCGATGTCGCGCGGGCGGAGGAAGAAGAACTCGACCTCGTTGGCCGGGTCGACGAGGACGAGCTCCTTCGGGTCCTTCCGCTGGCGGTAGCCGGCCTCATGGAGCATCTCCGCCGCGGGACCCGAGAGCGAACCCTTGTTGGGGACGGCGATGCGCAGCATGGGAAGTCGGTTCCTTACCTGTTCGGTGGAGGGGTGCTGTCGGGAGCGGTTCAGAGGTACTTGTACACGTCGTCGAGCGTCAGCCCGCGGGCGATCATCATCACCTGAAGGTGGTAGAGGAGTTGCGAGATCTCCTCCGCCGTCTGCTCGTCCGACTGGAACTCGGCGGCCATCCAGACCTCGGCGGCCTCCTCGACGACCTTCTTGCCGATCGCATGGACGCCCTGCTGGACGAGCTGCGCGGTACGGGAGGACGAGGGGTCGCCGGTGGCGGCCTTCTGCTGGAGCTCGGAGAAGAGCTCCTCGAATGTCTTCGAAGCCATGATGGGACTCACCATACGGCGTGCGGGGTGGCGGACGGTAAACGGTCCCGGAGCGTGGACAGTCCTGTGGACGTCCACGCTCCGGGACCGGACGGCCTGCCGTCAGCGGGCGTCGCGCAGGGCGACGGCGGTGGCGACGGCGGCGGTGACGGCCTCGTGGCCCTTGTCCTCGGCGGAGCCCGGCAGACCGGCCCGGTCCAGCGCCTGCTCCTCGTTGTCGCAGGTCAGCACGCCGAAGCCGACCGGGACGCCGGTGTCCACGCTGACCTGGGTCAGGCCGACGGTGGCCGCCTGGCAGACGTAGTCGAAGTGCGGGGTGCCGCCGCGGATCACCACGCCGAGGGCGATCACGGCGTCGTAGCCGCGGTCGGCGAGGCGCTTGGCCGCGACCGGCAGCTCGAAGGTGCCCGGGACGCGCAGCACGGTCGGCTCGGCGACGCCCAGCTCCTTGAGCGCCCGGTGGGCGCCGTCCAGCAGGCCGTTCATCACCTTGTCGTGCCACTGGGCGGCGATGACCGCGACCTTGAGGTCGGCGGCGCCGTCGATGGTCAGCTCGGGGGCTCCGTGGCCGCTCATGTCTTCCTACTTCCTGTGGTCGGTGGGTGGTTCAGTGGTTCAGGAGCCGAGCCCGGGCAGGTCGTGGCCCATCCGGTCGCGCTTGGTACGCAGGTAGCGAAGGTTGTGCTCACCGGGCGCGATCTCGACCGCCTCGCGCCCCTTGACCTTGAGCCCGTGGTCGGTGAGCGCGGTCTGCTTCCGCGGGTTGTTGGTCATCAGGGTGAGCGAGCGGACCCCGAGGTCCACCAGCATCTGCGCCGCGATGCTGTAGTCGCGGGCGTCCGCGGGCAGCCCCAGGTCCAGGTTGGCGTCGACGGTGTCGCGCCCCTGCTCCTGCAGCTCGTACGCGCGCAGCTTGTGGGCCAGGCCGATCCCCCGGCCCTCGTGGCCGCGCAGGTAGAGCACCACGCCGCGGCCGGACTCGGCGACCCGCCGGAGCGAGGCCTCCAGCTGCGGACCGCAGTCGCAGCGCAGCGAGCCGAGGACGTCGCCGGTCAGGCACTCGGAGTGCACCCGCACCAGCACGTCCTCACCGTCCGGCAGTCGGCCGTCCTCGCCGAGGCCGCCGGCCACCAGCGCGATGTGCTCGACGCCGTCGAGGGTGCCCCGGTAGCCGACCGCGGTGAACTCGCCGTGCACGGTGGGCAGGGCGGTGGTCGCGGCCCGGTCGACGTGCAGCTCGGTGCGGCGGCGGTAGGCGATCAGGTCCTCGATGGAGATGATCGCCAGGCCGTGCTCGCGGGCGAAGGCGACCAGCTCGGGCAGCCGGGCCATGGTGCCGTCGTCGTTGACCACCTCGACGCACACGCCGGCCGGCGGCAGCCCGGCGAGCCGGGCCAGGTCGACGGTGGCCTCGGTGTGCCCGGGGCGGACCAGCACGCCGCCGTCGACGGCGCGCAGCGGGAAGACGTGGCCCGGGCGGGTCAGGTCCCCCGGCTCGGTGCCGGGCGAGGCCAGCAGGCGGACGGTGCGGGCGCGGTCGGCGGCGGAGATGCCGGTGTCCACGCCCTCGCGGGCGTCCACCGAGACGGTGTAGGCGGTGCCCTTGCGGTCCTCGTTGACCTGGGTCATCGGCGGGAGCTTGAGGCGGTCCAGCTCCTCACCGGTCATCGGGGTGCAGATCACGCCGGAGCTGTAGCGGATGGTGAAGGCCATCAGCTCGGGGGTCGCGGCGGAGGCGGCGAAGATGAAGTCGCCCTCGTTCTCGCGGTCCTCGTCGTCGACCACGATCACCGCGCGGCCGGCCGCGATGTCGGCGATCGCCCGCTCGACCGGGTCGAGGACGAACTCCTCGGCGCCGCTGCCGCCGTCGATGCCGGGTCGGGTGCCGGGCTCGTCGCCGGGCCGGATCTGGTTCTCGGTCATGCCGTGACTCCCTGCGGGACGTTGGCGGAGGTGGCTCGCGGCTCACGGGTGCTCAGCCACCAGGACCGCAGGCCGAGCAGCACCAGGACGAAGTAGACGGAGTAGGTGAGGCCCGAGAAGGTGTAACCGCTGTTGAAGGCGAACGGGACGCCGACCGCGTCGACCGCGATCCAGGCGAACCAGAACTCCAGCCAGCCGCGTGCCTGGGCCACCATCGCGGCGAGCGTGCCGACGAAGATGTAGGCGTCCGACCAGGGGCTCCAGGACAGTTCGGGGTAGGCCGTGAACAGCAGCGCCAGGGCGACCGTGCCGACCGCGGTGCCGGCCACCAGGGCGGCCCGCTCGGGCCAACTGGCGAACCGCACCGAGATGGTGCCGGTGTCACGGCGCCCGCGCCGCCACTGCGCCCAACCCCAGGCGGCGGTGACGATGACGATCAGCTGCTTGCCGATCAGACCGGGGACGTGGCCCCCGAGGTAGGCGGCGATCAGCACGACGCCGGACAGGAGTTGGACCGGCCAGCTCCACACCGAACGGCGCCAGCCGAGCGCCAGGCCGCCGAAGCCGAACAGGTTGCCGATCATGTCGGCCCACTTCACGTGTTCACCGAGGACGGTGAACGCCTCTCCGCTGAGCCAGCTCATTCCTTGTCCCCCGTGCTGTGCGTGATGTGTGCGGTGTCCGCGGTGTGTGCGATGTCCGCGGTGCCTGCGGTGTGCGTGGCCGGTGCGGCCGGTGCGGTGTGCGGCAGGTTCGGGAGGGTGCGCGATTCGAGCAGCCGCTCCACGTACTTGGCGAGCACGTCCACTTCGAGGTTGACGCTCTCGCCGAGGGTCTTGGCGCCGAGCGTGGTCAGTGCGAGGGTGGCCGGGATGAGGCTGACGGTGAAGCTGTCGCGGGCCGCCTCCACCACGGTGAGGCTGACGCCGTCGACCGTGATCGAGCCCTTCTCCACCAGATAGCGGGAGATGGACTCCGGCAGCGAGAAGCGCAGCACCTCCCAGCGCAGGTTGCCGGCCGCGTCGCGCTCGCCGGGCTCGCGGCTCAACAGCCGCCCGGTGGCGTCGACATGGCCCTGGACCAGGTGCCCGCCGAGCCTGGCGCCGAGCGCCATCGCGCGCTCCAGGTTGACCGGGGAGCCGGGCTTCAACTCGCCCAGGCTGGAACGGTGCAGCGTCTCGGCCATCACGTCGGCGCTGAACTCGCCCGTCTCGGCAACCAGTTCCTCGGCACTGTCGACCACGGTCAGACAGACGCCGTTGACCGCGATGGAGTCGCCGTGACGCGCACCGACACGAACCACCGGGCCACGGAGGCGGATTCGCGAGGAGTCGCCGATCTCCTCGATCGACACGACCTCGCCGAGCTCTTCGATGATGCCGGTGAACACCCGGGTCTCCTCGCGCTTGGGGCGCGGACTCCGGGGCGGCAGAGGGAGATGACAAACGGACGGGCACCGGTGCACGGGGCTGCCGACACGACCCGTCGCCGGGATGCCGGAACCGCCGGGAGATCGCTCGCCCGACCCGGGAGACACCTCTCCCGCCGTTCACCTGACCGTGGTCCGGTCCGGTTCGTGATGGACCACGGGTACTGCTCTTCGTCCGTCCGCGCACGCCTCCCATCCGGACTTTAACCGTCGGTCCAGGAATTTCACCTGGTCAACCGGCCGCTGGCTGCGGACGGGTCGCGGACTGTAACCGCCGGTTCGGATTTTCACCGACCCCGGAGTGCGCTGAACGTCACTGCTGATGACGTCATTGTGCCACGCGGGGTGCGAGCCGAGGGAGAGGGTTCCGCTGTGGCCTGTTTCACGGCCTCGCGGGGAATGCGCGGTGGGTCCGGTACGGCGCCGGTGGCGCCGCCGTGCGCGCAGGGTGACCCTGGTGGTGGGGCCGGAAGGCCGGCGGGGTCTGCGGAGTTCGCGGGATCCGCGCAGTTCGCAGGGCTCGCAGTGTTCGGAAGGTTCTGAAAGTTCGCGGAGTTCGCGGGGTTCGCAAGGTACGGAGGCGAGCACGATGAAGTTCATGGACGTCCACCACGGGATGGTCGGCATCACGCCGGAGCAGCTCAGGGCGGCCCACACGGCCGACCTGGCGGTCGAGGGCGAGGAGGGCGTGCACTTCGAGCAGGCCTGGGCGGACCCCGAGTCCGGCACGGTGTACTGCCTGTCCGAGGCGCCGTCCAGGGAGGCGGTGCGGCGGGTCCACGAACGGACCGGGCACCCGGCGGCCGAGATCCACTCGGTGCCGTTCTCGGTGTGACCGTCCGGTATGACCGTCTCGGTGTGAGCGTTCCGGGGCCTTCGGCCCCGGCCGGGCTCAGAGCGTGGCGGGTGCGGCGATCGGCGTGAAGTGGGTGACCTCCGGGGGGTGCACGAGGTAGTGCAACTCGCCCTCCGACCAGACCGGCCGGATCCGCCACATCGGCCCGGCGTACCCCCGCAGGGCCTCCTCGTCGCGCCAGCGGCTGACCACGAGCACCCGGTGCCCGTCCTCGGTCACCGAGCGCAACAGCTCACCGCCGAGGCACCCGTCCGTCCGCCCCAACTGCGGGATCACCTGGCCGACCAGGTGCGCGCAGAACTCCTCGATGCGATCGGCCGTGACCTGCCCGGCCCAAATTCTGATGATCACGGCCACCACCTCCGGCTGACTGGAGTCCCTGGCCCCATTATCAGCGGAAAACCGCTGGTGGGGAGGGGTGGAGCGACTCTTTCACGGAGAGTTGAGGAAGCCGGGAGACGGGGCGCGGGAAGAGCCCTCCGTTAGATTCCCGGTATGACCCTCACACCGGAAGCTCCCGCACCGTCAACCCCCGCTCCGGACGCGCCGAACAGCCTGTTCGCCGCCCTCAGCGCGCGTGCCCTCACCGAGCCGGCCCAGCTGCGTGAGGTCTACGAGCAGCCCGGCGACCACGCGCGCCGCAAGCAGGTGGACCACCTCCACGAGGTCGCCCAGCGCCTCATCGCCTGCGCCTCGCTGGTGTTCGTGGCCAGCTCCGACGCGGCCGGCCGCTGCGACGTCTCCCCGCGCGGCGGCCCGGCCGGGGTCGTCTCGGTGCTCGACGAGCACACCCTGGCCATTCCGGACGCCACCGGCAACAAGCGCCTGGACACCCTGCACAACATCCTGGAGAACGGCCGGGTCGGACTGCTCTTCGTCGTCCCGGGGCGGGACACCACGCTGCGGGTCAACGGGCGGGCCTGCATCTCCACCGACCCGGAGCTGCTGCGGCAGCTGACGGCCGTCGGCAAGCCCCCGCGCAGCGCGATCGTGGTGGCCGTGGAGGAGGTGTACGCGCACTGCCCGAAGTCGCTCATGCGCGGCTCGGCCTGGAAGCCGGAGAACTGGCTGGCGAAGGACGCCCAGCCGACGTCGGCGGAGGTCACGCTGTCGCACCTGAGGGACGACTCGCTGACCATCGACATGATCGAGCAGACGGAGCGGGAAGCGCTCCTTTACCGGTACGAGTAGGCGCGGCGCCGGTACGAGTGGCACGACGCCGGTGCGGGTGGGCGCGGGTACGAGTGGGCGCCGGTACGAGTGGGCGCGGGCGCCGGTGGGCCCCGCCACCGGTCCGGGTGGACCGGCCGCGGGGCCCTCGCTCGCCCCGGCCCGGGTCAGGCGGCCTTCGGGACGTCGACCACCGCCGCGCCGTCGGCGGCCCGTTGGACGGCCTCGACGCCCTTGTGGGCGGCGTCCTTGCTGACGTAGCCCTGGCCGGTCGCGACGATCTCGCCGTTGCCCGCCTTGAGCCGGAACCGGTACTTGCCGCCGGTGTCCTCGTAGACCTCGAACTTGCCCGACATCCGGGCCACCTCCTCGTGCGGCACGGGTGCGCCGCGTCGATCCGTCCCCCTCCCCCTCGCAGTACCGTGCGCCCGGTGCGGGCACGGGCGCACCCGGTCGGCCGCCGGACGGGTGACGCCGGGCCGACCCGGGTTTGCGGGGGTGCCGGGGAGGCCGCCGGTGGTTTGAATGGACGGATGGACTGCGTGTTCTGTGCGGTGGTGGCGGGCGAGGAACCGGCGCACCGGGTGCTGGACGACGCGGCGGCGGTGGCCTTCCTGGACCGCCGGCCGCTGTTCCCCGGTCACGTGCTGGTCGTGCCGCGCGCCCACCACCGGACCCTGGCGGACCTGCCGCCCGAGGAGGTCGGGCCGTTCTTCCTGCGGGTGCAGCGGGTGGCGGCGGCGGTGGAGCGGGGGCTGGGCGCGGCGGGCAGCTTCGTGGCGGCGAACAACCGGATCAGCCAGTCGGTGCCGCACCTGCACGTCCACGTGGTGCCGCGCAATCCCAAGGACGGGCTGCGCGGGTTCTTCTGGCCGCGGGGGAAGTACCCGGACGAGGCGGGGGCGGCGGAGGTGGCGGCGCGGCTGCGGGCGGCGCTGGAGGAGGGGTAGGGGCGGCGGGGGGGGTAGGGGCGGCGGGGGATTTCGGCGTTCGACCGGGCACTTCGACCGGGCTCTTCTGTCGGGCACTTCTGTCGGGCACTTCGGCCGGACCTCTTGACAGGTATAGACCACTCCGCTTGAGTCGGTGTCGGCCCCGTACCGGCCCGCACCCCGGTCGGCCGTCCCCCACGACGCGCCCCCGCACGGGCCACGGCTCCCCTGCCCCACCAGGTCCCGGTCCCGACGACGTGCGGCCCCCACCGCACAAGGGGTGATGACGTGTCAGTCAAACGCCTGCTCGCGCTGCTGTCCGCCGTGGTCACGGCGCTCGCGCTCGCGGTGCTCCTCCCGGCCTCCGCCAGCGCCGCCGCCTGCGGCACCGCGTGGAGCGCGACCGCCGTGTACACCGGCGGCGCCGCCGTCTCGTACAACAGCCACAACTGGACCGCCAAGTGGTGGACCCAGAACGAACCGCCGAGCACCGGGGGCTCCGGGGTCTGGTCCGACCAGGGCCCCTGCGGCGGCCCCACCGACCCCGGCCCGACCCCCACGCCGACCCCGAACCCGGGCGGATTCCCGGTCAGCCAGGCCCAGTTCGACCGGATGTTCCCGAACCGGAACCCCTTCTACACCTACCAGGGCCTGCTCGACGCCACCAGCGCCTACCCCGGCTTCGCGGCCACCGGCAGCGACACCGTACGGAACCAGGAGGCCGCGGCCTTCCTCGCCAACGTCAGCCACGAGACCGGCGGGCTGGTCTACGTGGTCGAGCAGGACACCTCCAACTACCCGCACTACTGCGACACTTCGCAGCCGTACGGGTGCCCGGCCGGGCAGTCCGCGTACTACGGGCGCGGACCGATCCAGCTCAGCTGGAACTTCAACTACAAGGCGGCGGGCGACGCTCTCGGCATCGACCTGCTGCACAACCCGGACCTGGTGCAGACCGACCCGGCGGTGGCCTGGAAGACCGGCCTCTGGTACTGGAACACCCAGAACGGTCCCGGCACCATGACCGCGCACGACGCGATGGTCAACGGGAAGGGCTTCGGTGAGACGATCCGCAGCATCAACGGCGCGCTGGAGTGCAACGGCAACAACACCGCGCAGATGCAGCACCGGATCAGCCTGTACCAGAGCTTCGTCCAGATCCTCGGCACCGTGCCCGGGGGCAACCTGAGCTGCTGACGGGCCCTGGGGCCGTCCTCGAACTCCCGTCGTCCGCCCGGAGGGCGGGAGCTCGAAGCCGGGCCCTAAGGTCGGGGCATGAACGAACTCGCGCGCCTCGTGCAGCAGACCTCCGACCGGGTGGCGGGGCGGTGCGTCGGTGTGGTGGTCGCCGGGGTGGCCGGTGGCGCCGTGGAGATCCGCGGTGCCGGGCGGACGGGTCCGGGGGGCGAAGTGCCCGGGGCCCGGACGTTGTTCGACGTCGGCTCCGTCACCAAGGTGTTCACCGCGCTCGCGCTCGCGCGGCTGGCGCTCGACGGCACGGTGCGCCTCGACGAGCCGCTCGCGGAGGTACTGCCCCGCTCTACGGCCGTCCCGTCCCGGGGCGGGGAGGCGATCACGCTCCGGCACCTCGCCACCCACACCTCAGGGCTCCCCCGGCTGCCCCGGGGCGTGCTGCTGCGCGCGCTGCTGCGGCCCGACCGGGCGGACCCGTACGCCCATTGCACCGCCGAGCGAATACTCTCCGGGCTCGGGCGGACCCGGTTGCGTTCCGCCCCCGGGCGCAACTTCCGCTACTCCAACCTCGGCGCCGGGCTGCTCGGGCTGGCCCTCGCCCACCGGGCCGGCACCACGTACGGGGAGCTGGTGGACCGCGAGGTCTGCGCACCGCTGGGGCTGACGGACACCTGCCTGCGGCCGGACGCCGACCAGTCCGCCCGGCTGGCGTCCGGCCACGCGCCGACCGGGCGCCCGGTGCCGTCCTGGGAGTTCGCGGCGCTCCCCGGCATGGGCGGGCTCCGCTCGACGGCGGCCGACCTCGCGGCGTTCCTGCGGGCGCAGTTGGCGGCCGAGGGCGAGCCGGACGCACCGCTGGCGCCGGCGATGCTGCTCGCCCGGGAGACCAGGCACCGGGTCAACCCGTCCGCCTGGACGCACCTCGGCTGGCTCGGCCACCGGCTGCACGCCCAGCAGGGCAGGCACCTGCAGTTGTGGCACAACGGGGGGACGGGTGGATCCGCCTCCTTCCTCGCGTTCGACCCGGAGCGGCAGGTGGGGGTGGTGGTGCTGGCCAACTCCCGGCGGTCGGTGGACGAGGCGGGCACGGCGCTGCTGCGGCGGCTGCAGGTGGGGCTCGGCACGGGCGGGCGCTGACGGGCGGGCTCGGCACGGGCGGGCGCTGACGGGCGGGGCCTCCCCCGCTGCCGCGACCGCCTCCTGCCGCCTCCTGCACCTCGCCTCCCCCGCCGACCGGCGCTTCGGTCGCCCCTGCCGAACGGCACCCCCTGCTGCCGGACACGCTCCGGCTGTTTCGGGCCAAAGGGTGTCGATTGGCACTGTTCCGGAGGGTGGTGGGCGATCGATCCTGGTGGTCCGACATCCGGGAGTCGTAGTTCCGGTTGGGGAGACCGTCGAGGGCGAGGAGGGCGAAGTGGCGATGCTGTGGTCGCCCGGGTGGGCGTGGCCGTTCGTGGAGAACGGACAGGGCCGTCGCAGGTCGGCCGGTCCGCTCGGGCCGGTGGTGCAGGTGCACCGGGCGTTCCGGCCGGTCCCGTGGCGGGCGCGGACATGGCTGGACACCGTGGCGGCGGTCCTGGCACTGGTGGTCTGCCTGGCGTTCGGCGAGTGGTGGCCGGCCCCCGTGGTGGCGGCCGCGGCGGTGCTGGCCGCGAACGGGTACGGCGCCCTACGGTCCGCGCCCGGGCTACGCGCCGTACGGGTCCATGAGGGCGGGCTGGCACTGGTCGGGGCGGGCGCCGGCGAGCGGCTGCTGCCGTGGGCGGGCATCGAAGCCGTCGAGCACTCCCCCGCCTCCGCCAGGTTCCCCGGCTTCCCCGGCGGGCGGCGGCGGGAGCCCGAGCGGATCCGAATATGGCCCGTCGGCGCGGCCGAGCCCCTGGTGCTGGCCCACCTGCACGGGCTGGAGGGCTTGGCGCGGGAGGCGGACGAGTTCCTGTCCCCGCACCTCCGGGCCGCACTGCACGAGGCGCTGCGCAGCGAGGGGAGCGTCCGGTTCGCCCGGGGGCGGCTGACGGTGACGGCCGGCGGGCTGGTGCACCGACCTCCGCACCCCCTGGTCGCGGCGGAGGCGTACCGGTGGGCGGAGGTGCACTCGGCCCGGGCGTCAGGCCTCGGCGAGCTGGAACTCCGGACACGGTCGGCGGGCCTGCCGCTCACCCTCCCGGTGCCCAACGCCCGTGCGGCGGCGGACTTCCTGGAGGCCGTCCGGGCCGGGGCCCGGGTCACCTTGGCGGACGCCTAGGTCTACCCTGGAGGCGGTCGGCTGGCGCAGACCGGCACCGGGCGGATCCGGCGGGCTCGTGCGGGCCCGACCGATCATCCCCTAGGGGCTACCGGGGATCCGTCCCGCAAGGGATCAGTACATCGCTGAGTGGACGTCAGTTCGCCTGCCCGCGACCTACCGTCGCTCGTATGAGCCGACACACGAGCCGACTTCGCACCACCGCCGCGGTCGCGGCCCTGCTGCTCGCGGTGCCCCTGTCCGTCGCAGCGGCGGCACCGGCCCTGGCCGCACCCGCCGCGCCGGTCGCCGCCACTGCTGGCACCGCCGGCACGGCGAGCGCCGTCCACCTCGAACTCCCGCGCCCGACCGGGCCGTTCGCGGTCGGGCAGGAGGTCCTGCACCTGGTCGACGAGAACCGCCCGGACCCATGGGTGCCCTCCGCCGGGCCGCGCCAACTGATGGTCACGATGTACTACCCCGCCCACGCCGGGACGGGCAGCCCGGCCCCGTACATGACCGCCGCGGCCGCCCGGCTGCTGCTGGACGCCAAGCTCCCGGGCAACACCGTCCCGGCCGAGGCGGTGGCCGACACCCGGACCTGGTCCAGGACGGACGCCCGCCCGCAGGGCGGCCACTACCCGCTGGTGGTCCTCTCCCCCGGCTTCACCATGCCGCGCGCCTCGCTCAGCAGCCTCGCCGAGGACCTGGGCAGCCGCGGCTACGTGGTGGCCCTGGTCGACCACACCTACGAGAACACCGGCACCACCTTCCCGGACGGGCAGACGCTGCCCTGCGTGGAGTGCGGCCGGCTCACCACCCCCGAGGCCTGGAAGGGCCTGGACGAGAGCCGGGCGAAGGACGCCTCCTTCGTCATCGACCAGCTGACCGCCCGCCCCCACCCGGCCTGGCGCTACGCCCGCATGATCGACCGCGACCGGATCGGCATGGCCGGGCACTCCGCCGGTGGCGCGGCCAGCGTCCCGGCGCTGGTGACCGACGACCGGATCCGGGCGGGGGTGGATCTGGACGGCAGCATGGACTACGAGGTGCCCGAGTCCGGAATCGGCGGCAAGCCCTACCTGATGATCGGCCACCCGCTGCCCGACGGTGCCGAGGACACCAGCTGGACCGACAGCTGGCCCCGGCTCGACGGCTGGAAGCGGTGGCTGACCGTCGACGGCACCGACCACGGCAGCTTCACCGACTACCCGCTCTTCCTCAAGGCGCTCGGCGCGCCCCAGCCTCCGGGGACCGCCATCACGGGGCAGCGCGCCGTCGAGCTCACCCGCCGGTACGTCGGGGCGTTCTTCGACCTCCAGTTGAAGGGCATCGACCAGCCGCTGCTCGACGGACCGACCGCCGCCGACCCGGAGATCCGCTTCCACTCCTGACCGGGCGCACCCGAGGGGCCGTCGGCACGCTGCCGGCGGCCCCTTCGGCTCTGTGCCCACCGCCCGGGGGCCCGGGGGGCTCCGCTACGCGGCGGAGGCGGCGGCTGCCGAGGCGATCGGTTCGAGCAGCGGGTGCGGGCGGACCAGGGCGCGGGAGACCGCGTCCGCGCGGTGGCCGTCGGCCTGGGCCGGGTTGGGGCGCATGGTGACCTCGGCCGGGGGGACGGGCCCGCAGCCGCAGCCGGGGCAGGCGCCGATGAGGTCGAGGTCGGTGCCGCAGGCGCGGTGCGCGAACAGGTGGTGCGGGCCGCCCGGGGTCGCGTGCCGGCCGCCCCAGCGGCTCAACTGGTAGAGCGGGCCCCAGAGTTCGAGGCCGGTCTCGGTGAGCAGGTAGCCGTGGCGCAGCGGCGCCTGCTGGTACGGCTCCTTGCGCAGCACCCCCGCCGCGACCAGGGCGTTGAGTCGCGCGGTGAGGACGGCTCGCGGGATGCCCAGGTGGACGAGGAAGTCGTTGAAGCGCTGCACGCCGTAGAACGCGTCGCGGACGATCAACAGGCTCCAGCGCTCGCCGACCACCTCCAGGGCGCGGGCCAGTGCGCAGTCCTGCAGTTCGTAGTCCGTTCCCAGCGCCATGCGGGCCAGCGTAGTCCACGGCCGATGTGGGTTCAATGAACAGACTTTCGGTGGTAGCGTCCCACTCAAGACGAAGGTTCATTCACCAGACCCATTGGCCGCCCTCCGGAGGGAACACCCATGTCCCCCGCACCGCCTGCCCCTTCCACACTGCCCGGCCCGCTCGTCCGGCCCCGCTGGCCCGTCCGGCCGGTCCGGCCCGGTGCCACCCTGGCCGTCACGGCGGCCGCCACCGCCCTGGTCACCGTCGCGTACACCGCCCCCACCGCCTCGCTCGCGGCCACCGCCCAGGCCGCCCACCTCGACGCCACCGGCCGCACCTGGATCCTCACCGGCACCCTCGTCGGCATCTCGGCCCTCCTGCTCACGGCCGGCAGCGCCGCCGACGACCACGGCCGCAAACGGGTCTTCACCTCCGGCGTCCTGCTGTTCGCCGCCGCCGAGGCCCTGGCCGCGCTCGCCCCCGACGGCACCGTCTACCTGGCCGCCCGGATCCTGCTCGGCGCCGCCTCCGCCGCCGTCCTCGCGCCCGCACTCGGCCTGATCAGCCATGCCCACCCGGCCGGGCCGCAACGGATCCGGGCGCTCGGCGTCTGGGGCGCGGCCGTCGGCCTCGGCATCGCGGTCGGACCGGTCTACGGCGCGCTCGTCCAGCAATGGGCGGGCTGGCGGGCGGTCGGCGGCGGACTCGCCGTCGTCTCGGCCGTCGTCGCCGCCTGCGCCGCCGTCCTCCTCACCGAGTCCCGGGCCGAACGGCCCCGCGCCCTGGACCCGTACGGCGTGCTCACCCTCGCCACCGGAACCACCCTGCTCATCGCCGGGCTCGCGGAGGGCCGCGACGGCTGGGGGCGGGCCCCGGTGGTGGCACTGCTGGTCGGCGGGGTGCTGCTGCTCGCCGCCTTCGCGGTGGTCGAGACGAAGGTCCGCGAGCCGATGCTCGACCCGGCCCTGTTCCGCAGCCCCGGCTTCCTCGCCGCAACCGGCGGCGCCCTGTTCACCGGGCTCTCCCTGGTCGGCTTCATGAGCTACCTGCCCACCCTGCTCCAGGGCGTGCTCGGCCTCTCCGGCCTGGCCGCGGGCGGCGTACTCGCCCTGTGGTCCGGCCTGTCCGTGGTCGCCGCCCTCCAGGCCCGCCGCCTGGCCGCCCACCTGTCGGCCACCACCCAGGTCGCCCTCGGTCTGCTCGTCTGCGGGCTCGGCGAGGCAGGACTGTACGGCCTCGGGCCCGACTCCTCCTGGCTCCGGCTGGCCCCCGGCCTGGCCGTGGCCGGTCTCGGCAGCGGCGTCCTCAACGCGGCCCTCGCCCGGCTGGCGGTCAGCAGCGTCCCCGCCCACCGCGCAGCCATGGGCTCGGGCGCCAACAACACCTCCCGCTACCTCGGCTCCGCCCTCGGCGTCGCCGCGACGGTCGCCGTCACCTCCTCCGCCCACCCCCACACCCCCGGCCCCGAGGCCGCCGCCCAGGCCCTCGCCACCGGCACCGACCGCGCGGTCCTGCTCGCCGCCACCCTCTGCCTCCTCGGCGCAACCCTCGCCCTCGCCGCCCGCCACGCCGAACGCCGCACCCAGGCCGGAGCCCAGACCCCATGACCGGGCGTGGCCCACAGAGAGTCGACCTCGCCGACTTCCCACACAGCCCACCCGGCCGCCTTGCCCCGCCACAACCAACACAAGAACTCGACCCGGCCGACTTTCCATGCACGCCGACGCCCCGACGCGAACCAGCCGACCGCCCCTGGCTGCAAGAACCACCTGGCCCCGCCGACTTCCCACTCACACCACCTAGCCACCTGGAGTAGGTAAGACAGCTTGGCCCCGCTACAACCGGCCCAAGAAGTCGAAACCGCCGACCTCCCGGACACAGCCGCCGAATGCACACTCCGCCAGGGCCAAGGCCCATGGAAAGTCGACCCGGCCGACTTTCCATGCGCGCCGACGTCCCAACGCGAGCCAGCCGACCGCCCTCGGCTGCAAGAACCACCTGGCCCCGCCGCACGGCCGACACAGGAAGTCGAACCCGCCGACTTCCCACACACACCCACCAGACAGGCACCGGGCAACTCCTGCCCACGGCGACTACAGCAGCCCGACCGGAACGCAGGCCGCACAGAAAGTCGAACCCGCCGACTTCCTACGCAGACCAACCAGCCACCTGGAACGGGAGGCCGCTTGGCCCCGCCACAACCAACACAGGAAGTCGATCCGGCCGACTTTCCGTACGCGCCGACGTCCCAACGCGAACCAGCCGACCGCCCTCGGCTGCAAAGGCCATCTGGTCCTGCGGCCGACACAGGAAGTCGAACCCGCCGACTTCCCACGCACACCCACCGGACAGGCGCCGGGCAACTCCTGCCCACGGCGACTACAGCAGCCCGACCGGAACGCAGGCCGCGCAGGAAGTCGAACCGGCTGACTTCCTGTGCGGGGTCGGGGCCTGCCATGGGGGGTCAGTCGTTGGGGGTGGGGGCTTCCTCGGTGGGGGGCTCGTCGGCGAGGTCTTCGGGCTGGTCGTCGGTGGGCTCGTCGGGGTCGGTGAATCCTCCGCCGAAGTCGGGCATGGGGGCTCCTCCAGGTGGTCGGGGCGCGCGGGTGAGCGGGCTCGCTCCGAGGATCGCAGGGGTTCCCCGGCGTCCGACAGACGTCTGCCCAACTTCGTTCGGCTGCCGGAGCGTTGCCGCGGGTGAGCGGGGAGCCAGGGTCGCGGGTGACGCCCGGTGCCGGATCGGGTACAGCCTGCTCGCACGGGGCGGCGGCGGCCACGAGGGGCGGCGCGCGGGGGCTGCGTGCGAGGATGGCAGGGCTGGTGGGAACGATCTCCGGGCGGTTCTCTGGCCATGGTGGACGATGACGCGCAACGCCGGGGGGAGCCGCAGCACGGCGCCCTGCTGATGGTGCCGATCGCCACGGCGCTGATCGAGGCCGACGGGCGGATCCTGCACTGGAGCGGCGACGCGGAGGCACTGCTCGGTTACCGTGCGGACGAGGCGGTGGGGGCGAAGGCCGCCCGGCTGCTGACCTCGGACGAGCACCGGCCGGAGGTGCTGGAGCTGTTCCGGGAGATCCTGGCGGGCCGCGAGTGGTCCGGGGTGTTCCCGGTGCGGCACCGGGACGGGCACCTGGTGAACCTGGAGTTCCGGACCCATCCGGTCCGCGGGCCCGGCGGGGAGCCGCTGGTGCTGGCGGTGGCGTCGGAGGTCACGACGCTGCGCCGGATCCAGGCGGACCTGGCCGTGCTGGACGGTTTCTTCACCCAGTCGCCGGTCGGCATGGCGGTGTTCGACACCGGTCTGCGCTACGTACGGCTGAACGAGGCCCTGGCGGTGGCGAACGGTCTGGCCGTGCCCGAGCACCTGGGCCGCCGGCTCACCGAGGTGCTGCCCGGGATCAACGGGGACGAGGCCGAGGCGGTGATGCGGCAGGTGCTGTCGACCGGCCGGCCGGTGGTGGACTTCCGTACCCAGGGCCGTACGCCGGGGGATCCGCAGCGGGACCGGGCCTGGTCCGCCTCGTACTTCCGGCTGGCGGACCGGAGCGGGCGGGTGCTCGGGGTGAGCGCGACCATCATCGACGTCACCGAGCGCTACCGGGCCGATGCCCGGGCGGCGAGGGCGCAGGAGCGGCTGTCGCTGCTGGTCGACGCGACCGCCTCGATCGGCACCACGCTGGACCTGCGGCAGACGGCCCGGGAGCTGGCGGACGCGATGGTGCCCCGGGTCGCCGACATCAGCGGGGTGTTCGCGCTGGAGGCGCTGATCGCCGGGCGCAACGTCGAGCCGCCCGCCCCGGACGCGGCCCAGCTGGTGCGCCGGCTGGCGCTGGCCACCACGGATCCGCTGTACCCGGCCGACGCGTTGCCGGTGGACTCGGTGTACGAGCTGACCGCGGACTCCCCGTACGCCCGGGCGCTGATCACCGGGCGGACGGTGGTGGTGCCGTCCTGGGAGCTGTCGCCGCTGGCCGACGCGCTCAGCGAGAGCCGTCGCCGGGCGTTCCTGGGCGACCGGCCGCGCTCGGTGCGGATCACCCCGCTGGTGGCGCGGGGCACGACGCTCGGCATGGTGGTCTACTCGCGGCGCGGCGAGCGGGAGTCCTTCGCGGAGGCGGACATCACGCTCGGCGACGAATTGGCCTCGCGCGCGGCCGTCGCGATCGACAACGCCCGGCTGTACCTGCGCCAGCACCAGACGGTGCTGGCCCGGCAGCAGGCGTTGCGCGAGGCGAAGGCCGCGCAGGAGCGGCTGGCGCTGGTGAACACGGCCTCCGCCCGGATCGGGACCACGCTCGATCTCGACCGCACCGCCCACGAGTTGGCCGAGGTGGCGACGCCCCGGCTGGCGGACACGGTGGTGGTGGAGGTGCTGGAGGAGCTGGTGCGGGGCGAGCGCGAGCCGCGCGCCCCGGCGGACGGTTCGGCGCTGCTGCGGCGGATGGCGTTCCACTCGGTGCGCGGTTCCACCCTGGCGCCGATCGCCCGACTGGGCGGGGTGCACCGGTTCCAGCCCGGTTCGCCGTACGCGTGGAGCCTGGCGCACCGCAGGCCGGTGCTGGTGCCGCGGATGGACGAGGAGGGGCTGGCCTGGTTCGCCGACGATCCGGTGCGCACGGCCGCGGTGCGGGAGCAGAACGTGCGCTCGTTCATGGTCGTCCCGCTGATCGCGCGCGGCAATCCGGTCGGTGTCGCGGGCTTCTACCGGACGTTGGTGGAGCGCCCGTACGAGGACGAGGACCTGGCGCTGGCCGGGGAGTTGGCCGTACGCGCGGCGGTGTCGATCGACAACGCGCTGCTGTTCACCCGGGAGCGGGACGCGGCCGCGGCCCGGCAGCGGGCGCTGGACGAGGCCTGGGCCGCCCAGCAGCGGCTGGGCCTGCTGAACGAGGCCAGCAACCGGATCGGCACCACGCTCGATCTGCACCGCACCGCACGGGAGTTGGTGGAGGTGGTGATCCCGCGCTTCGCCGACTTCGTGACGGTGGACCTGCGCGACGCGGTGCTCGGCGGCGAGGAGCCCGGGCCGGTGCCGAGGGACGGGCCGGTGCTGATGCGGGCGGTGGCGGTCGGCGAGTCGGCGCCGGACGGCAGCATGACGGCGGCCGCGGACCAGGTCGGCGAGACCTCGCAGTCGGCCGAGGTGTACGCGCAGAGCCTGCGGACCCGGCGCTCGATCCTGGTCTCCGAGGTGACGGAGCAGGAACTGCGGCGGATCGTCGCCTCCCCCGACCGGGTGGAGCCGGGGCTGGCCGCCGGGGTGCACTCCTACCTGATGGTGCCGCTGGTGGCGCGCGGACTGGTGCTCGGCGGCGCGGAGTTCGTCCGCACCCACAATCCGGCGCCGTTCGGACCGGCGGACCGTTCGCTGGCCGAGGAGCTGGCCGCCCGCACCGCACTGGCGATCGACAACGCCCGGCTCTACCGCCGGGAGCGGGACACCGCTCTGACCCTCCAGCGCAGCCTGCTGCCGCAGGAGATCCACCGCACCCTCGGCCTGGAGCTGGCCTACCGCTACCTGCCGAGCAGCGTGGTGAGCGAGGTCGGCGGCGACTGGTTCGACGTGGTGCCGCTGTCCTCCGGCCGGGTCGCCCTGATCGTCGGCGACGTGATGGGCCACGGCATCCGGGCCGCCGCCACCATGGGCCAACTACGGACGGTGGCAAGGACGTTGATCACCCTGGAGCTCAACCCGGTACGAGTCCTGCACCGACTGGACGAGGCCACCTCGGCGCTCGGCGAGGGACAGTTCGCGACCTGCGTCTGCGTGGTCTACGACCCGGCGGACCGCAGCTGCACCGCCGCCTGCGCCGGCCACCTGCCGCCCGTCGTCGCCGACACCGAGGGCAACGCCCACCTGGTCGAACTGCCGCCCGGCGCACCGCTGGGCGTGGGTGGAGTCCCGTTCGAGAGCGTCGAGTTCACCCTCCCCGAGCAGGCCATCCTGACCCTCTACACCGACGGACTGGTCGAGCGCCGGGGCCACGACCTGGACGAGGGGCTGGAGTTGCTCTGCCGCACGGTCGCCGACCGGCGCCGCTCGCTGGAGCAGACCTGCGACGCCGTCCTGACCCGGCTCACCGGGCGCACCCAGGAGGACGACATCGCCGTCATCATGGCGCAGGTCCGCCCGGCCGGCGCCGACCGGATCGCCGTCCTGCCGCTCACCGGCGACCACGCGATGGTCGCCCACTCCCGGCGCTTCACCCGCGAGACGCTCACCGCCTGGGGCCTGGCCTCGCTCACCGACTGGGCCGAGCTGCTCACCAGCGAGCTGATCACCAACGCCCTGGTGCACGCCGGATCGCCCGTCCAGCTAAGGCTGTTCTGCAACCGGGTGCTCACCGTCGAGGTCGCGGACCGGGAGAGCGAGACGCCCCGGATCCGGCGCGCCCGCAGCGAGGACGAGGGCGGCCGCGGCATCCACCTGGTCAACGAGCTGGCGCACCGCTGGGGCAGCCGCCGGACCACGGACGGCAAGGTGGTCTGGTTCGAGCTGGAACTGCCGCCGGACTACCCGCCGACTGCGTGAACAACCGCGGGTTGTCGGCCCGGGGCGGGCATTGTTGGCCCCCGGGGCGGCCGCCGGGCTTTGCTGGTGCCACGGCCGGCAGCCCGACCGGACGGAACGACGAGCCACAGGAGCCCACCATGCCGCAGAGCGATGCCCGCACCGTCGTCACCGAGTACGTCACCCGGCTGGCCGCAGGCGAACTCGACGCCGCCGTCGCCCTGTTCGCCGAGGACGCCACCTGGACCTACCCGGGCGACCTGGCGCTCTCCCGTACCTGGCGAGGCAAGCAGGAGATCTTCGGCGACTTCCTCGGCCAGGTCGGCACCCTCTTCGCCTCCGACGGCCTGCCGAGCCTCACCCTCACCGGCGTCCTCGCCGACGGCCCGCAGGCGGTGGCCGAGTGGACCGCCGTCGGGACGGCCGCCAACGGTGCCCGCTACGAGAACCACTGCCTGGGCGTGTTCACCGTCGAGAACGGGCTGATCACCGCCGTCCGCGAGTACCTGGACACCCACCACGTGGCGCGGACCCTGCTGGCCTGAGCCCCTGCCGGCCGGGCGACCGACAGTCGGCCGCGGCACCGGCTCAGTCCGGCAGCAGCAGGTTGACGTCCCCGAACTCGTGCCACAGGTAGCGCTGTTGCACGGCCGCGCGGTAGCAGGCCGCCAGCAGTGGACGGCCCGCGACGGCGGCCAGCATCAGCAGGTGCGAGGCGCGCGGCTCGTGCCAGCCGGTGAGCAGGCCGTCCACCGCGCGCACGCCGCGTTCCGGGGTGATCACCAACTCCGTCCAGCCGTCCGCCTCCTGGAGCGTGCCGTCCGGCGCGACCGCCGACTCCAGGGCGCGGACCACGGTGGTGCCAACGGCGATCACCCGGCCGCCCTCGGCCCGGACGCGACCGACCAGCCGGGCGGTGGCCGCCGGGACGTGGAATCGCTCCGCGTACGGGGCCTCGTGCGCCTCCGGCGAGGCCACCCCGGTGTGCAGGGTGACCGGAGCGACCAGCACGCCCCGACCGGCCAGCCGCGCCACCGAGTCCGGCGTGAACGGGCGGGCGGCACTGGGCATTTCGCTGCTGCCGGGGACGGTCGCGAAGACCGTCCGGTAGGCCTCGATCGGCCAGTCGCGGTCCACGTAGCCGTACCGGATCGCCCGGCCGTGCCGGTCCAGGTACGACAACAGGGGCGCGGGCAGGGACAGTTCGGCGTACCAGAGGCGGGCGGTGAAGGGCTGCACCAGGACGGCCCCGCCGCCCGCCGGCAGGGCGACGCGCAGGCCGGGGCGGGCCGGGGACTCCTCCGGCGGGTAGTAGGCCGCGGCCGCGCCCGGCACGGACCGGCGCAACTCGACCAGGTAGGAGCCCCGTCGGTCGGGCTGGGCGGAGGACAGGTGCAGCGCGACCGGGGTGCCGTCGGGCAGTCGGCCGGGGAGGGCGGCCGGGACGGTGGCCGAGTTGTTCACCACCAGGAGGTCCCCCGGGCGCAGCACCTCGGGCAGCTCGGTGAAGCGGTGGTGCTCGACGGCGCCGGTGTCGCGCCGGCCCACCAGCATCCGCACGCCGTCCCGGGCGGTGCCGCGGGCCTCCGCCGGTTCGCGGGCGGAGAGTTCGGGCGGGACGGTCACATCGAGGCCCAGCGCGGCCAGGGTGGTCATCGCCCGCTCCGACCGAGGGCAGGGGCGGGGACGGCGGCCAGGTCCTCGGCGCGGTAGCGGCCGGACGGCGTGCGGTGGTGCAGCAGGCCGAGCAGCAGCGGGGCGACCTGTTCGGGCAGCGGCTCGCCGGAGATGTCCTCACCGGGACTGGCCTCCTGCAGCATCGCGGTGCGCATGCTGCCCGGGTCGACCGCCCAGACCCGCAACTCCGGCTCCTCCCGGGCGAGTACGGCGGTGGCCTGGTCGAGCGCCGCCTTGCTGGCACCGTAGCCGCCCCAACCGAGGTAGGGCTCCACGGCGGCGTCCGAGCTGATGTTCAGCACGGCCCCGGCGTGGGTGCGCAGTTGCGGCAGGACGAGCTGGGTGAGGGCGAGCGGGGCAAGCGCGTTGACCTCGAAGAGTTCCAGCAGGTCCGGCAGCGGGAAGTCGGCCATCCGGGGCAGCGGTTCGGCGCCGGGCGCGGTGGCGCCGTTGAGCGAACCGGCGTTGTTGATCAGGAGGCTCGCGCCGCCGAGGCGGTCGGCGGCCGCGGCGAGGTGGGCCCGGTGGTCGTCGTCGACGATCGAACCCGGCAGGGCGACGACCTCGGTCAGGGCGGACAGTTCGGCCGCGGCCCCGGCGAGTGCGGTCGCGCCCCGGGCGGTGACCACCAGCCGCCAGCCCTCGGCGGCGAGGGCGCGGGCGAGGGCCAGCCCGAGGCCGCGGGAGGCACCGGTGACCAGGGCGACGGGAGCGGAATCGGTGTGCTGCGCTGCGTTCATGGCCCAACCATCGCGCCACCGGGCGGGCGGCGGATCGGCCCTGGAACCGGGGCCGGGCCCTCCGTTCGTCCTAGACCGCCGGCCGGACCTAGGACCGGGACCCGGGGGCCCGCCCCCTCCCTCTCCCCCCCGGCGGGAGATCGGCCCGGGTGGCCTGCGCCCCCGGCCGGAGGTCAGCCCCCGGCCGCCCAGCCGGACGGGTCGTCCCAGGCGGCGAGCGTGCGGCGGCTCTCGAAGCGGCGCTCCCGACCGGTCAGCGGGTCGGTGAACTCGACCGTCGAGGCCAGCAGTTGCAGTGGTCGGCGGAAGTCGTTCGGGGCCGGTTCGGGCAGCACCACCGGGTACACCGGGTCACCGAGGATCGGCACTCCGAGGCCGCTCATGTGCAGCCGCAGCTGGTGGGT
Source organism: Kitasatospora sp. NPDC059088 (assembly GCF_042738155.1). NCBI lineage: Bacteria > Bacillati > Actinomycetota > Actinomycetes > Kitasatosporales > Streptomycetaceae > Kitasatospora > Kitasatospora sp. NPDC059088. The sequence goes on from NZ_JBHYGR010000003.1 coordinate 59,990, forward strand.
GCGCCCGCTGAGCGGCTGCAGCCCGTAGCAGGCGAGGCCGTCGCGGCGCTCCAGCAGCTCGATCCGGCTCTCGCTGTTCGGCGGCGCGTCGAGCTCCCGGGCGGCGATCACCCCGCGCTCCTTGACGATGTGGCTGCGCACCGTGCGCGGCAGTGCCAGGTCCGGGTCGTACGGCGCGATCGCCCGGTACTCCTTGCGCACCTGCCGGTCGCGGAAGAGCGTCTGGTAGGCGCCGCGGTCCTCGGGGCGGACCACGAACATGGCCAGGCCCGCGGTGAGCCGGTCGATCCGGTGGGCGGGGCTGAGCGCGGGCAGGTCGAGGGCGTGCCGCAACCGGCAGAGCGCCGTCTCGATGACGTGCCGGCCGCGCGGGGTGGTGGCCAGGAAGTGCGGCTTGTCGACCACCACCAGGTGCTCGTCGCGGTGCAGCACCACCAGCTCGAAGGGGACGGGCACCTCCGCCGGGAGGTCCCGGTAGAACCACAGGTGCGCGCCGGGACGAAACGGTTCGTCGGGGGCGATCGGGCCCTGCTCGCCGACGATCTCGCCCGCGCGCAGCGCCGCGTCGATCCGCGCCGCCGCCACCGCGGGCAGCCGCTCGACCAGGTGCTCCCGGACGGTCGGCCAGTCGCCCTCCAGGGGCAGCCGCAGGTGCACCGGGTCCACGCCAAGGCGCTGCGGGAGGGGGGAGGCCGGGCGGCGGTTCTTGCGTCTCATCTCCCGGCCCAGCCTAGGCCCTGCCGGACAGGGCCCGGTGCGCGCCCCGTCCGCCCCGGCGGTGAGGTGCCGGGAGGGTCCGAGCACCGGCACGCCGCCGGTGCGCCCCCGCGCCGAGGTGCTGACCCGGGGCAGGGCGGGGAAAGTGGTTCGAAGGCCCTCGGGCCTGTCTCCTGGATTCCGGCGGACCCGGCAAGGATCCAAAGGATCCAAAGGATCCAGGGGACAGGCCCTGGGGCCTGGAGCTTCCCGACCACTGGAGGAGAACGCGTGAGCGCCGACGGCCCGGACGGGCTTCCGCCGCTGCACCTGCCACGGCGGACCCGGCTGCTGCTGTACGGCGCCCTCGTCCTGCTGGTCGCCGCGGTGGTGGCCGCCCTGGCCCTCGGCCCCGGAGCGACCCTGTCCCCGTTGCTCGCGGTGGCCCCGGTGCTCTTCGGGGCCACCACCCGCAAGGCCCGGGTGCCGCTGCTGGTCGGCGCGGCGGCGCTGCTGGCGGTCGGCGCGCTGGAGTCCGACAACACCCAGCTGCCGCTCTCGGTGCGGATCAGCGTGCCGGTCACGGTGCTGGCGGCGACCCTGGCCAGTGCCGCCAGCGTGGTGCTGGTGGCGGCCCGGGAGCGGCAGCTGTACCAGGTCCGGACGGTGGCCGAGGCCGCCCAGCGGGCCCTGCTGCGGCCGCCCGCCGAACGGATCGGGCCGCTGCGGCTGGCCGTGCGGTACGTCGCGGCGACCGCCGAGGCCCGGATCGGCGGGGACCTGTACGCCGTGGTGGAGACCCGCTTCGGAGTGCGGATCCTGCTGGGCGACGTCCAGGGCCACGGGCTCCCGGCGGTGGAGACGGCCGCCGACGTGCTGGGGGTGTTCCGGGAGGCGGCCCGCACCGAGCCCGACCCCGGGCGGCTCGCCGAGCGGCTGGACGCGGCGCTCACCGCGCGGCCGGGCGACGGCCGGTTCGCCACCGCGCTGCTGCTGGACGTGCCGGCCGGCCGGGAACCGGTGCGGGTGGTGAACTGCGGCCACCCGCCCCCGCTGCTGCGCCGGGCGGGCCGGGTCGAGGAGCTGGCGCCGACCGTCCCCGCGCCGCCGTTGGGCCTGCGCGAGCTGACCGGGGAGGACTACTCGGCCAGCCGCTTCGAACCGGGCCCGGGCGACCTGTTGCTGCTGCACACCGACGGGGTGTCCGAGGCCCGGGACTCCGGGGGCCGGTTCTACCCGCTGGCGGAGCGGCTGCCCGGACTGCACGGCAGCAGCCCCGCCGACCTGCTGGACGCCGTGCTGGCGGACGTCCGGGGCTGGGTCGGGGACGCCGGGCTGGCGGACGACGCGGCGCTGCTGGCGCTGCGCTGGGACCACTGAGGCACGGGCGCCGGAAGTACGGGAGCGCGGGAGGCCGCTGGCGGACGCGATTGTCAGTGCCGTGTGCAACGCTTCACACACGGTCGCCGGAAGTCGACCGTACGGGTCGGAGTACGTGCCGGGCGGCGCGTGTCGACGGCGTGTGAGGACCGACGAGGGGAGCGTGCCATGGCCGAGGCGAGCGGGTCGTTCGAGGTGACGGCGTTCGAGCCGGTGGAGACGGAGCAGCGCGAGGGCGCGGTGTTCGGGCGGGTGCGGATCGCCAAGACCTTCACGGGTGGGCTGAGCGGTCGCGGCGAGGTGCGGATGCTGTCCGTCGGCGACGCTTCGGGCGGGCCGGCCTCGTACGTCGCGGTGGAGCACGTGACGGGCGAACTGGACGGACGCAAGGGCTCGTTCGTGCTGCAGCACGCGGCCTGGGATGCCACCGGTGTGACGATACGCGTGGTGCCGGGCACGGGGGCGGGCGAGCTGGCCGGGATCACCGGCGAGTTCCGGCTGTCCGTCGACGCGTCCGGCGCCCACACCTTCGTGCTGGCCTACGAGCTGGGCTGACGGCCGGCGCACCGGCCCGGACCGGTGACAGTCGGGGTCGGGGCCGGTGCGGTCCGGCCCCGTGTCCGCTCAGAGGATGGGCTGGGTCGCCTCCAGGCGCTGGATCGCGGTCCGGACGGCCGTCGCGAAGCTCCAGAACAGGGGCAGCGTGTTGGCCGCCCGGTCGGCCCGGGTGTTCTTGCCGGGGGCGAACATCGCGACCCGCAGCTCGGTGGTCAGCTCCAACTGGGCGCCCGCGCCGAGCATGCTGCGGTTGCAGATGTTCTCCGGGGAGATGCCGGCGATCTCCTCCTCGCCCGAGGCGGTGACTGCGCGGATGCCCGCTGCGCCGAACTCCTCCATCAGGTACTGGCGGAAGGTGGAGTTCAGCCCGCCGACCAGCACGGCCCGGGCACCTGCCTCCAGACCTGCCTGGCCGGTGGTGCAGCCGTGCAGCGAGAGCATGTTGAGGCTGCCGGAGCACATCGCCCGGACCACGGTGTCGTCGCAGTGGGTCGAGGTGACGTGCAGCGCGCTGTTGTTGGAGGGGCGCAGGCCCTCGAACATCCAGAAGTCGTGGACCGGCCCGGCGGCCGGGATCGGGGCGAGGTCGGCAGGGTGGTAGCCGGCGACGGCCAGGCACAGCTCGGAGGTGCCGCCCTCGATGCCGCCGCCGTGCGGGGCGACGACGGTGGTCCGGATGAAGGCCGGACGGCCCTGCGGGCTCTGGTCGTCGATCAGGTGCCGGCGGTAGCGGCGGCCGTAGTCGACGCCCTCGACCAGGCTGGGGTCGGCGTACAGCGCGGTGTTGGAGGGGTACTGGTCGGCGGCGCTCGCGGGGGTGGTGCCCACGGCGGCGCCGAGGGTGCTGAGGGCCGGGGCCGCGGCGAGCGCGGCGATCAGGGTACGACGGTTGATCACGTTCGGGATCATGACAGGAGGTGGGGCATCGGTAAAGTCGACGCAAAGCAACGATCAAGTCTGCACCCCACTGCGGCGGGGGCGGCCTGAACGTGTGACACCGGCTCCGCGGACGTGCGCCGCGACCACCGGGCCCACCTCCACGCTGTCACGATGATGCGATCAGTGCACGATCGGCATCGGAGGGTGGCACATGCCCGGTACCGCAACAGGCTCGGCAGCGACGGCGGCCACGGTGGCGGCCCGCACGCCGGCGTCGGTCGAGGAGGTGGCCGGACGGCTGCGGGAGATCGCGGCGGCCCTGCCCCTGGCGGACGGGGTGGCGGTGTTCAACCGCCTCTACCTCACCGTCACGGAGGCGGTCCGCGACCGGCTGGCGGACGGGTACTTCACGGACCCGCCCGCGGTGGCCGAGCTGGACGCGCTGTTCGCCGGGCGGTACCTGCTGGCCGTGGCCGCCGACGCGGCCGGGCAGGAGCCGCCCGCCTGCTGGCGGCCGCTGTTCGCGCTGCGCGCCCACCCGGGCGTGCACCCGCTGCAGTTCGCGCTGGCCGGGATGAACGCCCACATCCAGCACGACCTGCCGCTCGCGGTGGTGGAGCTGTGCCGCCGCCGGGACTGCGCACCGGCCGGGGTCGAGCAGGACTACCACCGGATCAACGGGGTGCTGGCCGAGGTGGAGGCGGTGGTCCGGGAGCAGCTGCTGCCCGGGTCCGAGCTGCCCGGGTGCGCCGAACCGCTCACCCACCTGCTCGGCGCCTGGTCGGTCGAGGCCGCCCGGGAAGGGGCCTGGTCCGCCGTCCAGGCGCTCTGGGAACTGCGCGGGCTCCCGACCGCCGCCCAGGCCTTCGCCACCATGCTGGACGGCTCCGTCGGGCTGCTCGGCCACGCGCTGCTGCTCCCGCTGGTGCCGTACGACGACTACGGCGACCACGGCGACCACCACGGCCACGGCGACCGCAGCGCCCACGACCGTGCCGGACGCGCCGCGCTCGCAGCGGACGCCGAGTGGCACGAGGGCGGGGCGGGCCCCGGAACGGCCGCGGCCGCCCGGCTCCCCGAAGCGAGGAACCGGACGGCCGACGGTACGGACGCGGACGGGCCCAACCGGCTCGGCGAACCCGCCGGGCCGATCAGCCCAGCGGGCGCCGCAGGCTGACCAGGCCGGGCAGCCGGGCGAGGCCGGGCAGCCGGATCAGGCCCAGCTGGAGTGCAGCGGCTTGCCCTCGGCGTAGCCGGCCGCGCTCTGGATGCCCACGATCGCCTTCTCGTGGAACTCCTCCAGGGTGTTGGCGCCCGCGTAGGTGCAGGAGCTGCGCACGCCGGCCACGATCGAGTCGATCAGGTCCTCGACGCCCGGGCGGGCCGGGTCGAGGAACATCCGGGAGTGCGAGATGCCCTCCTCGAACAGCGCCTTGCGGGCCCGGTCGTAGGAGGAGTCCTGGGCGGTGCGGTTGCTGACCGCGCGGGCCGAGGCCATGCCGAAGCTCTCCTTGTACTGGCGGCCGTCGGCGGCGGTCTGGAGGTCGCCCGGGGACTCGTAGGTCCCGGCGAACCAGGAGCCGATCATCACGTTGGAGGCGCCGGCGGCCAGCGCCATGGCGACGTCGCGCGGGTGGCGCACACCGCCGTCGGCCCAGACGTGCTTGCCGAGCCGGCGGGCCTCGGCGGCGCACTCCAGGACGGCGGAGAACTGCGGCCGGCCGACGCCGGTCATCATCCGGGTGGTGCACATCGCGCCGGGGCCGACACCGACCTTGAGGATGTCCGCGCCCGCCTCGACCAGGTCGCGGACACCGGCGGCGGAGACCACGTTGCCGGCCACGATCGGGATCTGCGGGTCCAGGCCGCGCACGGCGCGCAGCGCGCTGATCATGCTCTCCTGGTGGCCGTGCGCGGTGTCGACGACGAGCACGTCGGCGCCGGCGTCGATGAGCGCCTTGGCCTTGCCCGCGACGTCGCCGTTGATGCCGACGGTGGCGGCGATCCGCAGCTTGCCGTTCGCGTCGACGGCCGGGGTGTACAGGGTGGCGCGCAGCGCGTTCCTGCGGGTCAGCAGGCCGACCAGCTTGCCCTCGCCGTCGACGACGGGGGCGAGCTTGCGGTGCGCCTCGGTGAGCTTGTCGAAGGCGGTGCGCGGGTCGAGGCCCTCGTCGAGCAGCAGCAGGTCGCGGGACATCACGTCGGCGAGGCTGGTGAAGCGGTCGACGCCCTGGCAGTCGGAGTCGGTGACCACGCCGACGGGCTTGCCGTCCTCGACCACCACGAGGGCGCCGTGGGCGCGCTTGGGCAGCAGCGAGAGGGCCTCGGCGACGGTGGCGCCGGGCGCGAGGGTGATCGCGGTGTCGACCACCAGGTGGCGCTGCTTGACCCAGGAGATGACCTCGGCGATGACCTCGGTGGGGATGTCCTGGGGGATGGCGACCAGGCCGCCGCGGCGGGCGACGGTCTCGGCCATCCGGCGGCCGGCGATGGCGGTCATGTTGGCGACGACCAGCGGGATGGTGGTGCCGGTGCCGTCGTTCGAGGAGAGGTCGACGGCCTGCCGGGAGCCCACGGAGGAACGGCTGGGGACCATGAAGACGTCGTCGTACGTCAGGTCGTACGAGGGCTTGAGGTCGTTCAGGAAGCGCATGAAGGGGGCTCTCCGGCTGGGGGAAGGTACACCTCGGGTGCGGTTGCGGCGATGCCGCCGGGGCGCACTCGGGCGCCCGGCACCCAGCATTCGATTCTCCGTGAGGGTGGGGACAAAAGCCAGTTCGAACACCATTGCTGGGTGTGCACACAAAGCATGATCAATGCTCCGCGCGTAGACATGTGCGATCCTCCAAAGCCTGGCGGGGCCGAGCTCCCGCTTCCGGCTTTCGCCCCGGCCGGGGCCACTCCCGTAGCATTCAGGCGGTAACGGCGGGGCAATCGGGAAAGCAGCGGGCGTGAGCATCGAGCAGATGGACATCGAGCAGGGTCAAGGCGAGGAGGAGATCGACTACGGTCCGGGCCTCGCCCCCGAGCGGCTGCGGCTCTGCCTGGAGGTGCTCGCCGAGCTCGACGAGCTGCACGTCGACCACCCGGACGCGATCACCGTGCGCCAGGCCGTCGGCGGCATATTCCGGACGCTCAAGCAGCGCCGCCGCCAGGAGACCCGGGCCCGCAAGACGGCCAACGACCGCGAGGTCACCGCCCGCACCGCCACCGGCGCGCCGACCCGGATCGACGACGAGACGGCCGGCGCCTTCGGCCTGACCACCGTCACCACCACCGAGATCGCCGGCATCCTGGAGCGCCCGCGCTCCTGCTACACCTGCAAGACCCGGTACGTCGAGGTCGACGCGTTCTACCACAACCTGTGCCAGAAGTGCGCCCTCCTGAACCGGTCCCGCCGGGACGCCCGGGCCGACCTCACCGGCAAGCGCGCGCTGCTCACCGGCGGCCGGGCCAAGATCGGGATGTACATCGCGCTGATGCTGCTGCGCGACGGCGCCCACACCACCATCACCACCCGCTTCCCCAACGACGCGATCCGCCGCTTCACGGCGATGCCGGACAGCGCCGACTGGATCCACCGGCTCAAGATCATCGGCATCGACCTGCGCGACCCCGCCCAGGTGATGGCCCTGGCCGACGAGGTCGCCGCCGACGGCCCGCTGGACATCCTGATCAACAACGCCGCGCAGACCGTCCGCCGCCCGCCGGAGTCCTACCGCGAGCTGGTCAACGCCGAGTCCGCGCCGCTGCCCGCCGGCGCACTGCCGCAGGCCACCACGATCGGCCGCTTCAACAGCGGCAGCGTCGACCTGCCCGCCCTCCCCCAGCAGGCGGGCGGCGGCGAGCAGCGGCTGGCCGCCGAGGACATCACCTCGCTCGCGCTGGTCACCGGCTCCGCCACCCCGGCCCGGATCGAGGCCGGAACGGCGATCGACGCCGGCGGCCTGGTGCCCGACCTCGCGCCCACCAACAGCTGGGTGCAGACCGTCAGCGAGGTGGGCCCGGTCGAGCTGCTGGAGGTCCAGCTCTGCAACTCCACCGCGCCGTTCATCCTGATCAGCCGACTGCGCCCGGCGATGGCCGCCTCCGCGTCCCGCCGCAAGTACGTCGTCAACGTCTCCGCCATGGAGGGCGTGTTCCAGCGCGGCTACAAGGGCGCCGGCCACCCGCACACCAACATGGCCAAGGCCGCGCTGAACATGCTGACCCGCACCAGCGCCCAGGAGATGTTCGAGTCCGACGGCATCCTGATGACCGCCGTCGACACCGGCTGGATCACCGACGAGCGGCCGCACCCGGACAAGATGCGCCTCGCGGACGAGGGCTTCCACGCCCCGCTCGACCTGGTCGACGGCGCGGCCCGGGTGTACGACCCGATCGTGCGCGGCGAGGCCGGCGAGGACCTGTACGGCTGCTTCCTCAAGGACTACGAGCGCGGCAACTGGTAGGCCCCGCACGGGTGGGCACCACGACGGCAGGCCCGACACCGGCAGGCCCGACATCGGCAGGCACCACGAGGGAGGACGCGAGTTGACCACCGCACCCACCGGACCCGTCGTACCCACCGGACCCGTCGCACCGATGCTGGGCGCCGGGGTCATCGTGCCCACCGGCGACGGCCGGGTGCTGATCGGCCGCCGCACCACGGCCGGTGAGCCGCCGACCTGGAGCCTGCCCGGCGGCAAGGTCGACCCGGGCGAGTCCTTCGAGCGGACCGCGGCCCGCGAACTGGCCGAGGAGACCGGGATCGTGCTGCCGGCCGAGCACATGCGGGTGCTCGCCGTGCACCTGGACCACGAGCTCGGCCGGCCCCGGCTGACCGCCGCCGTGCTGGCGCCGCCGAGCCTGGCCGAGGCCGTGGTCACCGAGCCGCACGCGTGCGCCGGGTGGGAGCGCTTCCCGGTGGACGCGCTGCCGGAGCCGATGTTCTACCCGTCCGCGCTGGTGCTCGGCAGCTGGCTGCCGCGGTACGCCCCGGCGGTGCGGGCCGCGACGCACGGCTACCCCGTCGCCCGCTGAGAGCGCGGACGACGGGGCAACCGGGCAGAAGGGCCACCGGCGGGATGGTCAACTCGCCGACGGCGCTCAGCCGTTGCGGGCGGCCTCCGGTCCGGTGATCCGCCGCAGCAGCGGCAGGGTCGAGGCGATGATGCCCAGCGAGGCGGCCAGGCCGAAGCCGGTCAGTCCGTAGTACGTCAGGCCCGGCGAGACCAGGGCGTAGTCCATCTGGGACTTGAGGAACATCGCCGCCGCCGCGAAGCCCGTCCCGATCGCGAGCGCCGAGACCACCAGCAGCGGCAGCGCGCTCTCCAGTCCGACCACCCGGCGCAGCAGCCGCAGCGGCGCGCCGCTCAGCCGGAGCATCGCGAACGGCCTTCTGCGGTCGGACAGTCCGGCGACCACGCTCACCGCGAGGCTGCACCCGGCGACCGGCAGGGTGGTCAGCAGCACCACGTTCGCCAGCTGCCGCCAGCCCTGGAGCTTCTTCTGCCCTTCGGCGGAGAAGTCGTCGGCCATCCTGGTCACGTACGCCGGGAACGCCTCGGTGAACAGGGTCCGCAGCTGCTCCTTGGCCGCCGGAGAGTCGTCGGTGGTCGCGTAGACGATGAACACCGGGAGGGCGGCGGCCTCCTCGGCGGAGAGCGGCGCCGCCGGCCACTCCTTCTCCGGGTGCGCCTGGAGGTCCAGGACGCCGTTCCGGTCGACGGCCGCGACCACGGCCCCGGGGGCGCAGTGGCCGACGGCGGGGATCTGCGCCAGTTCCGAGCAGCGGACCAGGACGGGCACGATCCGTTCCCGGCCGTACTGCGACGCTCCGATCCCGGCGGGGTTGTCGTGCAGCAGTGCCATCCCCTCGAAGCCCGGGACGGCCCGGGCCCGCGCGAGCACCCCGTCGGGCACCGAGGGGAGCGCGGCGGATCGCTCCGGGCCGAGCAGCGGGGTGGCCACGACCGCCTTGCGGACCTCGGGAGCGCCGTCGAGCGAGCCCCGGTTCACGTTGATGGTGCTCATGATGCCCAGGGTCGCGGTGGTCACGAACAGCGCCAGCACCAGGCCGGCGACCGAGCGGAAGCCCGCCCTCGGGTCGTCCGACAGACGGCGCATCGCGATCAGCGAGGCGGGCCGACCCGTCCGCCGGGCCACCGCCCGGGCGGTCGCCATGGTGAGCCAGGGACCGGCGATCACCAGGCCGAGCATGACCAGGACGAAGCCGCTCAGGTACGCCAGCGACTGGCCGTCAGTGGTCTTCGGATGGTCGCCGACGAAGTAGCCCAGCTCGGCGAGACCGGCCACCAGCGGTGCCAGCCGCCAAGGGCTCGGCGGCTTCGGGGTGACCCGGCGGGAGACCCCGAGCGGCGAGACGGTGACCCGGCGCAGGGCGAACCGGGCGGCGAGCGCGGCCGCCAGCGGCACACCCACCGCCGCACCGACGGCCTGCGGCAGGCTCAGGGAGAGATCGGCGGCGAAGAACCGGTCACCGGTGAACGGCACGTCGGCCACCAGCGGCTTCAACGCGAAGTACAGGCCGAAGCCGAGCACCGTACCGGCCGCCGCCGCCACCGCGGACTCCACCGCCGAGATCACCGACACCTGGCCCGGCGTGGCCCCCACCAGCCGCATCGCGGCGTAGCGCTGCTCCCGGGTGGCGGCGGACAGCCGGGTGGCGGTACCGATGAAGATCAGCACCGGGAAGATCAGCGCGGCGGCCACCACGGTGAGCACCAGGACGAGTGCGTCGCCGTGCACGCCCGCGCCGTAGCAGTCGTACTCGCAGTCGGTGGGCAGTGTGGTGGCGATGCTGGTGACGGTGGTGGCCCGGGGCATCGCCCGGACCTCGTCGGCGGTGCGGCCGATGACCACCGCGAGGGTGTCCGGGGAGGGCAGCGCGTCCTCGCCGAGGGTGCCGACCTGGCGGCCCGGGAAGCGGTCGCCCAATTCGACGGCCGGGGTCTCGCGCAGCAGCTTCGCGAGCGCCGGGGAGGCGTAGTACTCGCCCGGCGCGGGAAGCCGGCTCAGTCCGGGCACCAGCGGCGGGTGGGGACCGGTCGGGGCGAGTTCGGCCCGGAAGACGCTCGCCCCCCGGTAGTAGTCCATCCGCGCGTGCCACCAGAGCGGGTCCGCCGGGGCCGCCGCGGTCGCCCCCTTGGCACCCGTGTTCATCCAGGCCTGCCGGGCGTTGGTGCGGTCGATCGCGTTGATGCTGGAGAGCACCGACAGCAGCAGCCCGACCCCGATCGCCACCGCCGCCGCGATCATCAGCAGCCTGGCCACGGCCTCCCGGCCGCCGCTGACGGCCAGTCGGAGCGCGAAGCGGATCACGGGGCCACCGGCCCGGCGGAGAGCGTACGGGCCTGGCCGTCGCGGACGATCGCCTCGCGGTCGGCGTAGGCGGCGACCCGCGGTTCGTGGGTGACCAGGATGACGGTGGTGCCCTGCTCGCGGGCCGCGTCGACCATCAGTTCCATCACCTGCTCGCCGGTCAGCGAGTCCAGCGCGCCGGTCGGCTCGTCGGCGAACAGCACCCGCGGTCGGGCCACCAACCCCCGGGCCAGCGCCACGCGTTGGGCCTGGCCGCCGGAGAGCTCACCGGAGCGGCGCTGCTCCAGGCCGTCCAGGCCGAGCCGGGCGAACCAGGGGCGGGCCTGGGCCAGCGCCGCGCCACGGCGGACGCCGTTCAGCAGCAGCGGCAGGGCCACGTTCTCCTCGGCCGTCAACTCCGGTACCAGCTGGCCGAACTGGAAGACGAAGCCGAAGGTGTCGCGGCGCAGGGCACTGCGCTGTGCCTCGTTCATGCGGTCCAGGCGCTGCCCCTCGAACAGCACCTCGCCGGCGTCGGGCACCAGGATGCCGGCCAGGCAGTGGAGTAACGTCGACTTGCCCGAGCCGCTGGGGCCCATGACGGCGAGCACCTCGCCGGCCCCGACGGACAGGCTCGCCCCGCGCAGGGCGGGCGTCTCACCGAAGGCGAGGGCGAGGTCGCGGGCCTCGATGACCGCGGTCATCCGCGCACCTCCGCGGCGAGCGCGTCCAGCCGGGCGGCGGTGAGGTCGATCCAGCGCAGGTCGGCCTCCAGGTGGAACAGGCCGTGGTCGGCGAGCAGGGCGTCCACCAGGGCGCCGGTGCGGCGCAGTTCGGTGAGTTCGCGCATCCGGCGCAGGTGGGCGCTGCGCTGGGTGTCCAGGTACAGCTCGGCGTCGCGGCCGAGCAGCAGGGCCAGCACCACCTTGGTGAACAGCACGGACTGCAGGGTGGGTTCGGGGGCGACCGGCTCCTGGAGCCAGGTCTCGAACTCGGTCGCCCCGGTCTCGGTGATGACGTAGCGCTTGCGCTCGGGCCCGTCGCCCGGCTCGGCCTCACCGGCCATCACCTTGCCGTCGCGGGCCAGTCGGCCGAGGGTCGCGTAGACCTGGCCGTACGGGAGGGGCTTGCCCCGGCCGAAGAAGGAGTCGTAGTCGCGCTTGAGGTCGTAGCCGTGGCTCGGCTCCCGCTCCAGCAGGCCGAGGAGGGTCAATGGAACACTCATGCGGAGGACCATACACCCCGGATATACACCGAGTGTATATCCGGCGAGAACAAGCCGCTGACCTGGTGGAACGTCAACTTCTCGACAGGGGCGGGCAGGAGGCGGCCCCACGACCGCCCCCTGCGCCGCACCACGGCCCGGCACCCCCACGGTCACCGGACCGGGGCCGCACCCAGGCACGGAGGGCGCGGCCGGACTCCAGCCTGCCCGGCCCGGCGGTCGCTGCCGAGGGCCGAACGTCCCGGGTGGACCGGGCCCGGCCAGGGCGAATCGGGTCGAACCGGGACGGCCGGCACCAGGAGCGAACCCCGGTCTTGTGCGAGGGGGGCGGTCGGGTGGAGATTGGGTAACGAAACCCCTTACGCGCCCGCGTCCTTGAGGAGATCCCGCGTGTCCAGCACACCCCGCCCGGCCAGGTCGGCGTCGCTCCCGCAGCGAACCGGCCGTCAGCTGCGGCGGGCCTTCGGTGCCCGGCACGAACCGTTGGCCCGCCCGCTCGACCGGTCCCGCGCCCGCGCCTGGCTGCTCACCGTCGTCGGCGGGCTGCTGGCCACCGCCCTCTCCGTCGGCGGCGCACTGCTGCTCTTCCGCGCCACCGCCCCGCAGGCCGACACCGACCTGACCCGGCTGCACCGGATCGACGCCGTGGTGACCGCCGAACCCAACCACGGCACGGCTCCCACCAGCCGGTTCTCCGGCGGCTACGGCAACCGGATCGAGGTCGAGGCCACCTGGACCTACCCCGGGGCCACCCCGCACACCGGCACCGTCGAGGCCTCCGGCCCACCCACCGTCGGCGGCGTCGTCCAGGTCTGGGTCGATCCGGCCGGCAACGCCACCGATCCGCCGCTCGACCGCACCGCCCTCGCCGTCTCCGCGGCCTGCACCGGCGCCGGTGCACTGCTCGCCCTGTCCGCCCTGATCGCCTTCGCGCTGCGGCTGCGCCTGAGCGCGCTCAACCGCCGGGCCGAGACCGGCTGGACCGCCGAGTGGGCCCGGCTGGAGCCGCTCTGGAGCGGCCGCGCCGGGCACCGCCGGGAGGAGTGAAAGGGGCCCGGCCTCGAACGCGACCGTCCGTCTGTCTGTCTGTCCGTCTGTCTGTCTGTCTGTCCGTCTGTCCGTCCGTCCGGGGAGGTGGGCAGCAGGAGCCGGACGGGAACGGCCGGACCGGTCCGGCGGCAGGCAGACCGGCGGAGCTGCCGCGGCCTCAGCGGCGCGCCGTCCAGGCCGGGGCCGGGACGTGCCCGGCGGCGTGGTGGGTGAGGGCGGCGACCGCGACCAGCAGGGCGAGCGCCAGGCCCAGGGCGACCGGGACGGCGGCGTGCAGGACCAGGACGGCGCCGAGGAGGGCACCGGCGAACATCCACACCGTCGAGGCGAGCCGGCGCGGGCCGGTGCGGTCCGCGGCGAGGGCGGTGATGGTCATGGTGAGCACGGTGGTGGTGAGGTCGGGGACCTTGAGCGAGCGGACCACCGCGTTCTGGCCGCCCATGGCGAGGGCGAGCAGCCCGATCAGGGTGTAGCGGGCGGGCTCGGAGCCGTGGCCGAGCACAGCCGCCAGGACGGTGCTCGTGGCGACGAGCACCGCCTGGGCGGCGACGGCGGCGGTCAGCAGGTGCCCCCGGTGGCCGGGCAGGCGCCGGGCCAGGTGGCCGCCGGCCAGGGCGCCGAGCACGAAGGCGGCCAGGGCGGCCAGCGAGGCGGTGGCGGACAGGCCGGGGGCGCCGGCCAGGGCGAAGCCGAGGAAGACCACGTTGCCGGTCATGTTGGCGACGAAGACGTGTCCGAGCTCCAGGTAGCTGACCGCGTCCACCACCCCGGTGACGAGGGTCAGCACCAGCAGCATCGGCACCAACGGCCCGTGCTCGGGGTCGGCTCTCAGCATCGGACGGCCTCCCGGAGGGTACGCGTGACGGTCCCTCCGTTCTACTACCTCGGCTCCCCCGGCGTGCTCAGGCGTGCTCAGGCGAGCGCGGGGCTGCCCGGTTCGTCCGACTCGTCGTCCAGGTGCCAGTGCAGGTCCCGGACGCCCGGCTCCAGCGAGAGCCGGCTGACGACCTGCTCCAGCGCCGGGGCCACCTGGCCCGTGATCGCCACGGTGGCCCGCAGGCTGGTGGCGTCGCCCTGCTCGGTGCGGCGGGCGCGCAGGCCGGTCGGGGCCAGGCCGGAGGCGGTCAGGGCCTGGAGCAGCAGGGCCCGGATGTGGGTCTCGGACTTGCGGTCGCACTCCACGTGGACGGTGGCCCGGGTGGTGGAGTCCGGGTCGCTGCCGGACTGCGGGGACCGGTCGAGCAGTCGGCCGGCCGGGCGCAGCACCAGGTGGACGGCGAGCACCGCGAAGGTGCCGAGCGCGGCCAGCTCCAGCTTGCCGGAGGCCGCCAGCACCCCGACCGCGGCCGAACACCACAGCGTGGCGGCGGTGTTGAGGCCGCGGACGCCGGCCCCGTCGCGCAGGATCACGCCACCGCCGAGGAAGCCGATACCGGAGACCACGTAGGAGGCGACCCGGGTGGGGCTGCCGGTGTCGCCGACCGCCTCGCTGTACAGGACGAACAGGGTGGCACCGGCGGCGACCAGGGCGTTGGTCCGCAGGCCGGCCATCCGGGCCCGCCACTGGCGCTCGATGCCGATCAGCGCGCCGCAGGCGACGCCGGTGGCGAGCCGGACCAGGAACTCGACGGTGGTCAGGGTGTGCACGACGGCACCTCCTCCAGAGGATTCACGGGGAAACGGGGCAACACGGGTAGTACGGGCCGTACGGAGCACACGGGCAACGCGGGCAACGCGGGCCGGGGGATCGCGGGCAAAGGAACGGACGGGTGGCGAGCCGCTGCCCGCCACCCGTCCGTACGGGCTCCGCTCGGCGGCTCAGTGGTTGAGCGCGGTCTGGACGACCTTGATGATGACCATGACCATCGCGATCAGCAGGTAGGCGCGCAGGGCGCCCATGCCGACCTTGCGGGCGGTGGACATCACCGGCCGGCCCAGGGTCTCCAGCGGGGGCATCCGCCAGTCCTCCCGGCCGGTGCGGTCGATCGGGTCCTCCTTGGTGCCGGTGCGGCCGGCCGTGAAGAAGTAGCCCGCGACCAGGACCCCGATCACGCCGCAGCCGCCCATGATCCACAGGATCGCGTCCGAGCTGATGTCCGGCCAGACCACCGAGGCGGTCAGGATCAGCGAGAGCATCACCAGCACGCCGACCACCGTGGAGGTGAAGGCGTTGGTCCGGGGCCCGTTGGCCCAGGGGCCGAGCACGGCCCTGTCGTTGCAGAGCAGCAGCAGGAAGACGGTGGCGGAGGGCAGCAGCACCCCGGCCAGCACCTGGACGAACTGGGTGATCAGGCCCTGGGTGTAGCCGTTGGACAGCAGGGTGATCGTCGCGGCGACGGCCACCAGTCCGGCGTACACGGCGTAGAAGCCCTTGGCGCCCTTGACCCCGCGGTGCAGCGAGTGCTTGATGCCGAAGACGTCGCCGATGGCGTAGGCGGTGGAGAGCGAGACGGCGAAGGCGCCGATGATCGAGGCGTCCAGCAGGGCGATGGCGAACAGCACGCCCGCCAGGTGGCCGGCCTTGTCCTCGATGCCCTTGGCGACGGCGGCCGTGTCGGAGAACTGGCCGAAGCCGTCGGTGCCCGCGAACGCCGCCGCCGTGAGGCCGATCAGCGCGGCCGCGCCGATGATCACGATCGCGATGCCGATCCACAGGTCGACCTTCTCGTACCTCATGAAACGCGGGGTGATCCGCTTGTCGATGACGTACGACTGCTGGAAGAACAGCTGCCAGGGGGCGACGGTGGTGCCGACGATCGAGATGATGACCATCATGACGGCCGCGAGCTGGCCGGCGCCGCCGGGCATCTGCGGCGTCACGAAGTCGTGGGCCATCTGCGAGGTCTTCGGGTGGACCATGAAGTAGATCGGCACCAGCAGCAGCGAGCCGACGCAGAGCGTGATGGCGACCCGCTCGAAGCGCTGGAAGGAGCCGGTGAAGGCCGAGGCGATGATGATCGCCGCCGCCAGCACCACGGAGAGGACCTTGGGCAGGCCCAGGTACCCGGCCGCCATGGTGACGCCGATGAACTCGGTGACCAGGGTGAGGGCGTTGAGCAGGAAGAGGTCGATGACGCTGAACGCGCCCCAGAACTTGCCGAAGCGCTCCAGGATCAGCCGGGCGTGGCCGACACCGGTGACCGCGCCCAGGCGCAGCACCATCTCCTGGTTGACGTACAGCACCGGGACGAGCAGGAGCAGCGTCCACAGCAGCTGGGTGCCGTAGTTCTGGCCGGCCTGGCCGTAGGTGGAGAAGGCGCCGGCGTCGTTGTCGCCGACCATCACGATCAGGCCGGGGCCGACGATCGCCAGCAGGGTCTTGAGCCGGGCGGAGAGTCCGTGGCGGGGGGTGGTGTCGTCGAGCCGGATGGTGCCGAGCGCACCCTTGATGTCGCCGACGTGGGCGTCGTCCAGGACGGCGGACCTGGCGGCGGCGGTCGCAGCGAGGGCGGCGGGAGCGGCGGGGACCGTGGGGATCTTCGGGTCCAGCATCACGTTGGTCATGGCGGGGCCTCCCTCCCCCTACCTTGAGGGGGCGTCAGGGGGCACGCAGCGGCGGACCTCCCTGCGGGCGCACGGCATCCACGCCGTACGGCGACGCTGAGCGGCGGCGGCCGTGCGGGCACGATGATGCTGACGACGCGTCAATCGGCTTGCGTCCGGGCATGGTTGAGCGCAGGACGAAGCTTCGGGTGAACGCGCAGGGAAGGTTGTTACCGCGTGCCGGAGGTGTTCGAGAGCATGCGGGGGCAGGGGCTACTGTGGCCCGGACTATCGCAGTCCATGTCTCTCGCCTCCTCCCGGTCGGGGGCGCACCGTCTGTGCGCCGCATCACGACACGGCAAGGAGCACACCGGTCTTCGAGGACCGGTACACCCCAACTCGTCAGAGCTTTGGCACTCCACGGCGTGTCCAGCCGGATCGGCCGGAAGCCACTTGGGGTCAACCCTTAACTCGGGAAGACCTGTCCTGAACCTGGGCGTCTCTCGACGTCGTCGGGTCAGTGGCCTGTGTCCGTGAAGACGCCTCACCGAACGAGGTGCCTTTTCAAACCTCCCAAAGCATAGACCCGGCGCGGCGACCCCGAGTCACCTTTTCGGCCGATCTTCGACAGCTTTGTAGAACCTTGACCAAATCCGCCGCGACTTGCTCTTCCTCCACCGGCATATATAGTTCACCGACATATGCAGCTGAACAGCTCACGAGGGGGAACCATGTCCCACATCGATCCGAGCCGACCCGCGCCCGTCCTGCAGCTGGCCGGGGTCTCCCGGGTGCACGGCCGCGGCGCCGCCGAGGTGCACGCCCTGCGCGAGGTCGACCTGACCGTCCACGCCGGCGAGTTCGTCGCCGTGATGGGGCCCTCCGGCTCGGGCAAGTCGACCCTGCTCACCCTGGCCGGCGGGCTGGACCTGCCCAGCGGCGGCGAGGTGCTGGTCGAGGGCGTCACCCTCGGCGGCCTCGGCCGGGGCAAGCTCGCCGACCTGCGGCGGCGCTCCGTCGGCTACGTCTTCCAGGACTACAACCTGATCCCGGCGCTCACCGCCGCCGAGAACATCGCCCTGCCGCGCGAGCTCGACGGCGTCTCCGGACGCACCGCCCGCCGGGAGGCCCTCGCCGCCCTGGAGGAACTGGGCATCGGCGAGCTCGCCGACCGCTTCCCCGACGACATGTCCGGCGGACAGCAGCAGCGCGTCGCCATCGCCCGCGCCCTGATCGGCGAGCGCCGGCTCGTCCTCGCCGACGAACCCACGGGGGCGCTCGACTCCGCCACCGGCGACGCCGTGCTCGCCGTACTGCGCGCCCGCTGCGACGCCGGGGCGGCCGCCATGATGGTCACCCACGAGGCCTCGCACGCCAGTTGGGCCGACCGGGTGGTCCACCTGCGGGACGGCTCGGTCGCCTCCGAGAGCGTCGGACGCCGCTCCGGCAACAGCCGGGCCGCCGTCCACCGCTCCCAGCCCCTCGACGACTCCACCGCCAACTCCTTCGGCGAGGTGGCCCGATGAGGTTCGGAGCGTGGAAGGTCGCGCTGCGGATGGCCCGGCGCGACGCCCTGCGGGCCAAGGGGCGCAGCGCCCTGATCGTGGCCATGATCGCCCTGCCCGTGCTCGGCGTCACCGGCGCCGACGTGGTCCACCGCAGCGGCCAGCTGTCCCCCGCCGAACGGGTCGAGCGGGTGGTGGGCGGCGCGGACGCGCTGGTCACCGCGCTCAGCCCGGGCCAGGCCGTCGAACAGGCCCCGGTCGCCGAGGACGGCGCGTTCGCCGTCCAGCCGCGGCCCGGCCAACAGCCCACGCCCGAGCAGCTCAAGGGCGCGAGCACCGACCCGACCGCCCTGGTCGGCTCGCTGCTGCCGCCCGGCAGCGCGCTCACCCCCGTCCGGACCGGACCGGAGACCGGTGCGAGCTCGCCCGAGGGCCTGGTCCGCACCCTCACCGCCGAGGCCGACCTGGGCGACCCGGTCTGGCGCGGCCGGGCCGACCTGGTCGAGGGCCGCGCGCCCGGCGCGCCGCACGAAGTCGCCGTCACCCAGGCCTTCCTGGACAACTCCGGGCTCCGGCTCGGCAGCGACACCACCGTCCAGGGACTGGAGCGGACCACCTTCCGCATCACCGGCCTGGTGGAGCACCCGGACGACCTCAAGCGGGTCGAACTCATCGCCCGCCCGGGCGAGTTGCTCGACCAGCTGGCCGCCGCGGCGGAACCCGGACAGCCCGCCCCCGGGCAGGGCCGCACCAACCGCGGCTCCTGGCTGGTGCACCTCCCGGGCGGGGCCGCCCTCGACTGGGCCACGGTCCAGTCGTTCAACGCCCACGGCTACACCCTCACCGCGCGGGCCGTCGCGCTCGACCCGCCGCCGTACGGCGCCGTCCCCTACTACCGGGACTCCACCGTCTACCGCGACCCCGCCGGCGGCAACAGCACCAAGGTCGTGGTCGCCACCGTCACCGGCATGGGGCTGCTGGAGGTCGCCCTGCTCGCCGGGCCCGCCTTCGCGGTCGGCGCCCGCCGCTCCCGCCGCCAGCTCGCGCTGCTCGGCGCCGCGGGCGGCCGGCGCACCCACATCGGCGCGGTGGTGCTCGGCGGCGGCCTGGTGCTCGGCCTGGCCGGGGCGGTCCTCGGGGTGACCGTCGGCACCGGGCTGGTCGCCGCGCTGCGGTCGGTGATCGAGGAGGTCGGCGGTGCCCGCTTCGGCCACTTCGCCCTCCCCCCGGTGGACCTGCTGGCCATCGCCGGGATCGGTGTGATCACCGCCCTGCTCGCGGCCGCGCTGCCGGCCTGGCAGGCCGCCCGGCGCAGCGTCACCGCCGGCCTCACCGGCCGGGACACCGTCCGGGCGCCCAACCGCCTGGTCACCGTGCTCGGCGTGGCGCTGCTCCTCGGCGGCGGCGCGATCGCGATGTACGGCGCGGGCGCCGTCCAGCACGGCGCGCCCGTGGTCAGCACCTACGACGCCCGCACCCTCACGGTGCTGCTCGGCTCGGTCTTCGCCGAACTCGGACTGCTCGCCTGCACCCCCCTGCTGGTCGCCCTGTTCGGCCGGTTCGCCGGGCGGCTGCCGCTCGGCCCCCGGCTGGCGCTGCGCGACTCCGCCCGCAACCGCTCCCGCACCGCACCGGCCGTCGCCGCGGTGATGGCCGCCGTGGCCGGGGCCGTCGCGATCGGGGTGTACAGCACCAGCACCGACGCCGAGAACCGGCGCGACTACCGGCCGGAGGCCCCGTACGGCGCCGTCCAGCTGATCAGCCACCGGGAGGGCCCGCAGGCCGCCCAGCTGCCGGCCGAGGTGGAGAAGCAGCTGTCCGGGCTCGGCCCGCGCGCCGACGTCGGCCAGGCCGTCTACAAGTTCTGCGACAACTGCTCCAGCACCGTCACCCTCAAGGGCCCGGTGGAGATGCGCCACCTCGCGGCCATCTCGCACCTCGCCACCGGGGACGCCACCCTGCTGCACAACCTCTTCGACGTGCGGGACCGCACGGCCGAACAGGCGCTGGCCGCCGGGAAGCTGCTGGTCTTCGACCGGTCGCTGATCGGCGCCGACGGCAAGGCCGTGCTGCTGCTGCGCGGAGGCGGCGGCGCCCCGCTGCAGCCCGGGCAGGTCCCCAAGCCCGACCTCCAGGAGGTCCCGGTGGACGCGGTGCTGGTCGACAACCCGGATGCCGCCCGCTACGCCCAGGGGCTGCTGTCGACCGCCGCGCTGGCCAAGCTCGGCCTCGCCTCGGCGCCCCAGGGCGCGGTCTGGCGCCCGGCCACCCCGCCCGACCGCAAGGCGCAGCAGCGGGCCGCGGCCGCCGCGGCCCGACTGGACCACTACGCCGAGCTGGACGTCGAGCGCGGCTACCAGCCCAAGGGCGACGCGCTCACCCTCGCGCTCAGCGGCTTCGCCGGGCTGGTCGTGCTCGGCGCGGCCGGGATCGCCACCGGGCTCGCGGCCGCCGACTCCCGGCAGGACCAGGCCACCCTGGCCGCGGTCGGCGCACCGCCGCGGATCCGCCGGACCATGGCGGGACTGCAGTGCGCGCTGATCGCCCTGCTCGGGGCGCTGCTCGGGGCGGTGAACGGCTTCGTCCCGGCGGTGGGGCTGTTGAAGTCCCGGGCCAGCGGGTTCGGTTCGAAGGGGATGCTGCTCGCCGCGCCCTGGGGGGAGCTGCTGCTGGTGGTCCTGGTGCTGCCGGTGGTGGCCGGGCTGCTCGCGGCGCTGTTCACCCGCTCCAAGGTGCCGCTGGGGCGGCGGCTGTCCTAAGCCATCCCGCTCTCTCCTGCTCGGGCGCGTCGGGCACCTTTTGACCACCGGCCGAGCACGACCTGAGCACCCCCCGGGCACCGCCCGGAATCCGTGGGCGCCCCCCCCCCCCCCCCCCGGGGGGGGGGCCCCCCGGGGGGGGCCCCGGGCCGGCGGCACCCCGGGCGCGAGGTCGGCGGGGCGCCGGCGGCGGCCGAGGAGTGTGGGGTG
>NZ_JBHYGR010000003.1:81046-95669 GCF_042738155.1 Kitasatospora sp. NPDC059088
GTGCGGCGCCGCGGGGGCCTCGTGGACTTACCCCCCCCCCCCCGCGCCCCCCCGCCGCTGCGGGGGCCCCCCCCCCCCCCCCCCGGGGGGGGGGCGCCCGGTGCGTTCCGTAGCATGGGCCGCGGTCCAGCGGGCGAAGGGCGCCGGCGGTCGGTGCGGCGAGGGAGACGAGGGCGGTGCTACGGGGTTTCGGCGATCTCGAGGCCGAGATCATGGACCGGCTGTGGGACTGGGAGCGCCCGGCCACGGTGCGCGAGGTGGTCGACGACCTCCAGCAGCAGCGCCCGGTCGCGTACACCACCGTGACCACCGTCGCCGACATCCTGCACACCAAGGGCTGGCTGCGCCGGGACAAGGTCGGCCGCGCGTGGGTGTACGAGCCGACCTGCACCCGGGAGGCGTACACCGCCCAGCTGATGCACCAGGCGTTGGAGACCACCACGGACCGGGCCGGCGCCCTGCTGCACTTCGTCGACCGGATGAGCGGGGACGAGGCGTCCGCCCTGCTCGCCGCCCTCGAACAGGTGAAGGCCCGGGACGCCGAGTGACGCTCGCCCTGCTCGGCCTCTACCTGGCCGCGACCGGCGTGCTGCTCCCCCGCCGACTGGCCGGCTCGGCCCGGGTCCAGGCCCGGCTCCAGACCCGCCCCCTGCTCGGGGTCGCGCTGTGGCTCGCGCTGATGGCCTCCTTCACGGTCGCCCTGGTGCTCGCGGCGCACCACGCCTTCGAGCCCGCCGCGCACGAGCCGGCCGGGCTGATCGGCCTGTTCCCGCACCTCGAACCGACCGGTCCGGTGCTGCCGCACACCCACGACTGGTGGCTGCTCGCCACTGCCGGGGCCCTGCTCACCGGGCTGCTGGCCGCCGTCGGCGCCCGGACCGGACGGGCCCGGCGGCGGCACCGGGCGGTGCTGGACGTGGTCGCCGTACGGGACCGGCGCTGGGGCGCGCTGGTGCTGGAGCACGCCCACCCGACCATCTACTGCCTGCCCGGCCGGCGCTCCCGGGTGGTGCTGTCCCGCGGTGCGCTGCGGCTGCTGGACGAGCGGCAGTTGGCCGCGGCCGTCGCCCACGAGCACGGGCACATCCGCGGCCGCCACCACCTCTTCCGCCTGCCCGTCGACACCTTCGCGCTGCTGCTGGGCCCCCTGCCGCTGGCCCGGCTGGGGCGCTCGGAGGTGGCGCTGCTGCTGGAGATGGCAGCCGACGACGCGGCGCTGGCCGAGGTGTCCCGAAGCGAACTGGCCTCGGCGCTGTGCGCGTTGGCGGTCTCGGGGACAACTCCCGGTGGCACCTGGGGAGTCGCCTCCACCGGCGTGCTGGCCCGGGTCCGCCGGCTGGCCCGGCCCGGCAGCGGTCGGCGGTGCCAACTGGCGCGGCGACTCGGGGTGTTGACGCTTCCGGCGGTGCCGGCCCTGCCGTACCTGCTGGCCTGCGCGCCGCACCCGTAAGGGGTGCGGCGCGCGGCCGCCTCACCGGTGCCGCAGGTACGCCGCCGCCGTCTCCCGGAGCCGGTCGTGCAGGCCGTCGTAGGCGCGGGCGCGGCCCAGGACCCGCTTCGGCAGCTTGGCGACCATCGTGTAGTTGGTGTCGCAGACGTTCGCGGCCGGGGCCAGGCCGGCCTGGCTGACCAGCTGGTAGGCGTCGAGCCGGTCCAGTCCGAGCAGTCCGCCGGTCCAGCCGACCAGGTCGTGCTGGCTGATCCGGAAGGCGTCCTCCAACGGGCGGGCGGAGCCGGTGCTGATCAGGTAGTCGTCGTTCTCCAGCCGGGGCCAGGCCGGGCCGCCGCCCTTGACCAGGTCGACGATCACGGTGGTGCGCATCGCCGCCTCGACGGCCGTGCCGCACACCTCGCCCTCGCCCTGCCGGGCGTGGCCGTCGCCGATGGCGAGCAGGCCGCCCTCGACGTTGACGCCGAAGTAGGCGGTGGTGCCGGCCCGCATCTCGGGGGTGTCCAGGTTGCCGCCGTGGGCGCCCGGGGTGATCGAGGCCAGCACCTCGCCGGCCGCGGGGGCGACACCGACCGTGCCGTGCATCGGGTCCAGCGGCAGGTCGACCGTGAACTCGCCGGTGCGGGCCCGGAAGCGGCAGAGGCCGGCCGCGACGTCCAGGTCGTAGACCCAGACCCGCTCCTCCAGCGGGGCGTGCAGCATCGCCGTGCTGTGGGTGGCGGTCAGCGCGCCGAAGTGCGGGAAGGTGCTGGAGACGCCGTGCTCCCGGGCCGGGGTGATCTCGACGAAGTGCACCGCGAGCAGGTCGCCGGGTTCGGCGCCGGCCACCGCGATCGGGCCGGTGACGGGGTTGAGGTACGGGAAGACGCAGACCTGGCTGGGCAGGTCGCCGGTGCCGCGCACCTTGCCGCCGAAGCAGTCCTCGGTGGTCAGTTCGACGACGGTGCCGGGCCGGACGGTCACCAGCGGGGCTCGGCCGCCGAAGGTGTAGGCGTAGTCCTCGGGGTTCGGGTCCAGCCGGACGACGGTCTCGGGCAGGCTCACTTGGTCTCCTCGGGAGTGGTTTCCGGAGCGGGCGCGGGGCGGGCGCGGGGCGCGGGGCGCGGGGCGGGCGCGGGGCGCGGGGCGCCACAGCTCAGGTGGAAGATTCGCCCCCTGACTGTCCACCACCCGTCCACCGTAGTCCGCTAGCCTGCCCCTCGCCATCTCAACACACGGACGAACAAGGGGACTTGATGTCAGCCAGTCAGCGCGCGAAGGCCCTCCGCCGGGTCACTCTGCTCGCCGCCACCACCGCCCTCGTCCTCGCCGGCGGCAGCGCCCGGGCCGCGTCCGCTCCGGTGTCCGGCACCCCCGGCGTCGTCACCGTCGGCTCGGGCCAGGCGCTGCCCTCCGTCAGCCCGGACGGCGCCACGGCCTACGTCGTCAC
This sequence comes from Kitasatospora sp. NPDC059088, assembly GCF_042738155.1. Lineage (NCBI taxonomy): Bacteria > Bacillati > Actinomycetota > Actinomycetes > Kitasatosporales > Streptomycetaceae > Kitasatospora > Kitasatospora sp. NPDC059088. The sequence goes on from NZ_JBHYGR010000003.1 coordinate 83,926, forward strand.
GACCGACTCCGACGGCAACCTCGTGGTGCGGGCGGTGGACACCCGGTCCGGCCAGGTGACCGGCACGGCCCCGCTCGGCGCCGCCCAGGGCTCCCCGCAGTCGGCGCTCAGCCCGGACGGCTCGCGCCTGTACGTGGTGAACGGCCTGCAACTCAGCGTCGTCGCCACCGGCGGCCCGACCGTGCTCGCCACCGTCCCGCTGCCGGACCAGCCACGCCCGACGGGCTGGTCCCAGGGCCTGGTCAGCGGCCTCGTCGTCGGCCCGGACGGCTCCGAGGTGTACCTCGTCCAGCAAGGCCCGTCGGCCTGGCGGCAGGGCGGGCAGGCCCGGGTGCTCGCCTTCGGCACCGCGCAGCGGCAGTTCGGCCCCACCGTGGGGCTGCCCGCCCTGAACACCGGCGCCCCGGCGCTCCACCCGAACGGCCGGGACCTGTACATCGGGGGCGGCGCCGGGCTGTACCACGTGAGTGCGGCCGGCGGCACGCTGACCTTCGTCCGGACGGTGCCCGGGACGGCCACCAACGGCGACAACGGGCTCGCCTTCACCCGGGACGGCGGCCGGCTCTTCGCGACCGGCCCCAACTCGGGCGGCACGCTCGACCTGATCGACCCCGCCACGGACACCCTGCTCCGGAGCATCCGCACCGTCCCCGTCCGCAGCGACGTCCCGCCCCGGTTGAGCGCCGACGGCAGCCGGTTCTACCTGCTCCAGCAGGACTCCTCCGGCACCACGGCGGTCATCTCCGTCGACACCGCGACCGCCACCGTCGACACCGCCGACTCCCTCGCCCCCCAGGAGTCGGCGCTCGACGGCCTCGCCGTCGGCCCCGACGGCCACACCCTGTACGTCGGCGGCACCAACGACACCGACGCCCAGTTGGAGGTCCTCGGCCTCTGACGGGCCGCGGGGCGCCTCCGGACGAGCTACCGGAACGCCTCCGGACGGGTCGTCGGCGACCCGTCCGGAGGCGTGCGGCGCGCGGAGGCCGTTACGGGCGGAGGCCGTTACGGGCGGAGGCCGTTACGGGCGGACGGCACCCATGTAAGGCATCGCGGAGATCGGCAGGACCTCGACGTTCTTGCCGGTGCGCGGGGCGTGGATCATCTTGCCGTCGCCGATGTAGATCCCGACGTGGTGGATGTCGTTGTAGAAGAACACCAGGTCACCGGGCTGGAGGTTGGCCCGGTCGATCCGCGGGCCGTCGTTCCACTGGTCCTGGGATATCCGGGAGATCCGCACGCCCGCCGCCTTGTACGCCTGGCTGGTCAGGCCGGAGCAGTCGAAGCTGTCCGGGCCGCTCTTGCTCCAGCCGTACGGCTTGCCCAGCTGGGCCTGGGCGAACGCGATGATGGCGGCGGCACGGCCGCTGGCCGGCGGGGCGGGGGTGCTCATGTCCGGGCGGTCGGCGGACCGGGAGGCGCGGTCCGCGGCGGCGGTCTTGGCCGCCTGCTGGGCCTCGGCCTTGGCCTTGTCGGCGGCCTGCTGGGCGTTGACCTTGGCGCGGTCCTCGGTGCTCAGCTTGTTCAGCATGGCCTGGGCCGCGGCGAGCTTGCTCTGGATCTGCTGCTTCCGCGCGCCCAGTTCGGTGCCGACCGAGTCGAGCTGGGCGAGCGTGGCGGTGGCCTCGGCGCGGTCCTGGTCGAGCTTGCGCTGCTCGTCCTGGGCCTGCTTGAGCAAGGCCGTCTGGGTGCCGGCGGCCTGGTTCTGCGCCGAGGCGCGCTCCAGGTAGCCGGCCGGGTCGGAGTCGAACATCAGCTGGACGGAGGGGTCGATGCCGCCGTTGCGGTACTGGTCGGCGGCGACGGCACCGAGCCGGGTGCGCAGCTCGTTCATCGACTCCTGGCCGCGGGCGACCTTCTCCTGGATCCGGTTGGCCTCGCCCTGAAGCTTCTGCTGCTTCTCCTGGAAGCCGTTGTACTGCTCGACGGACTGCTCGGCCTCCTCGTTGAGCTTGTCCACCTGCTCCTTGACGGAGGCCAGGCTCGGGGTCGGCTCGGCGTGGGCGGTGCCGGCGGCGAGCACCGCACCGCCGGCCATCGCCGTGGTGAGGACCGCCATGCGGGCCCGGCTCGGGGGGCTGGGCTTACGGCGCTTTCCCATCGAGGTGGCACTCCTTCGGGGGACGGGCGGGGAGGTGCGGTGACGTGCGGTGACACTGGAGGAACGTCCGAGTGGCATTCGCACGTTCATTCGGCCGATCGGGGGGACGACCGGCCGGGACACCCGCAGGGCGCGCCGGGGGACGCGCAGGGGACGGCGAAGGACGGGCGGGGCCGTACGGGGGATGCCGTCCCCACCCGCCTTCTTCGAAGTAACTTAATAGATGAGGGGCGGGGTTCCGCAATCCCCCTGATCCAGGGCACTTCCGGGCGGCCCGCCGACCCTCCGCCGGGCCCCGGCCCCCGCCTCGTGGCACTCCCCGCCGGACGGAGTGCTGGCCACGGGCCGAAAGCGCGCCAAATCGAGAACAAGGTCACACTTAACGACCCTCCTTCCGCTCCGCTAACGGGCGCTAACCTGCGGACATGAAGGTCCCGCCCGAAAGGCTCCCCCTCGCCGCCGAGTTCCCGGCCGCGCACCGTGAGCAGTGGCAGCAGCTCGTCGAGGGCGTGCTGCGCAAGTCCGGTGCCCGGCCCGAGGACGGCGCCGCCGCCGAGCAGGCGCTCACCACCGCGCTCCAGGACGGGCTGCGCGCCCGCCCGCTGTACACCGCCGAGAACACCTCGGTCGAGCCCGGCTACCCGGGCTTCCCGCCGTTCGTCCGCGGCGGCCGGCCGCAGGGCTCCGCCGTCGCCGGGTGGGACGTACGGCAGCGGCACGCCGACCCGGACCGCCGGCGCGCCAACGAGGCCGTCCTGGCCGACCTGGAGCACGGCGTCGGCTCGCTCTGGCTGGAGCTCGGCGACGCGGGCCTGCCCGTCGCCGCCCTGCCCGAGGCGCTCGACGGGGTGTACCTGGACCTCGCCGCCGTCGCCCTCGACGCGGGACCGGACTTCACCGAGGCCGCCGAGCGGCTGTTCGGGCTGTACGAGGAGCGCGAGGTCTCCCCCGCCTCCGCCGCCGGCAACCTCGGCGCCGACCCTCTCGGCCTCCAGGCCCGCACCGGCTCCGCCGGCCGCACCGACGCCCTGCTCGCCGAGGCCGCCGCGCTCGCCGCCCGCTGCGCCGAGGGCTACCCGAACGTCAGGGCCCTCACCGTGGACGCCCTGCCGTACCACGAGGCCGGCGCCTCCCCCGCCCAGGAGCTGGGCTGCGCGCTCGCCACCGGCGTCGCCTACCTGCGCGCGCTGACCGCGGCCGGCCTCTCCGTCGACGCCGCGCTCGGCCAGCTGGAGTTCCGCTACGCCGCCGACGCCGACCAGTTCCTGACCATCGCCAAGTTCCGCGCCGCGCGCCGCCTCTGGGCCCGCGTCGCCGAGGTGTCCGGCGGCTCCGCCGAAGCCTCGGCGCAGCGCCAGCACGCCGTCACCTCCCGGGTGATGATGACCGCCCGCGACCCGTGGGTGAACATGCTGCGCACCACCGTGGCCTGCCTGGCCGCCGGGGTCGGCGGCGCCGACGCCGTCACCGTGCTGCCCTTCGACAGCGCCCTCGGCCTGCCCGACGCCTTCGCCCGCCGGATCGCCCGCAACACCCAGTCGATCCTGCTGGAGGAGTCCCACCTGTCCCGGGTGATCGACCCGGCCGGCGGCTCCTGGTACGTCGAGCAGCTCGGCGAGGAGCTGGCGCAGGCCGCCTGGGCCTGGTTCCAGGAGATCGAACGGGCGGGCGGCCAGCAGGCCGCGCTGGCGTCCGGGCTGGTCGGCGACCGGATCGCCGCGACCTGGGCGGAGCGGTCCGCGAAGCTCGCCAAGCGGCGCGAACCCGTCACCGGTGTCAGCGAGTTCCCGCACCTGGACGAGCAGCCGCTGGTCCGCGAACCGGCTCCGGCCGGGCACACCGGCGGCCTGCCGCGGGTGCGCCGCGCCGAGGCGTACGAGGCGCTGCGAGACCGCTCGGACGCCCACCTGGCGGCCACCGGCGCCCGTCCGGCGCTGTTCCTGGCCTCGATCGGCACCGCCTCCGCGCACACCGGGCGCACCACCTTCGCCGCCAACCTGTTCCAGGCCGGCGGCATCGCGACGGCGTCCACCGAGGGCGTCGACCCGGCCGCGTTCGCCGCGGCGTTCCGCGAGTCCGGTGCCTCCGTCGCCTGCCTGTGCTCCAGCGACGCCCTGTACGGCGAGCACGCCGCGGCCGTCGCCGTAGCCTTGAAGGAGGCGGGCGCCCAGCGCGTGCTGCTGGCCGGCCGCCCGGCCGAAGTACCCGCCGGAGTGGACGAGTTCATCTACGCGGGCGGGGACGCGATCGCCGTCCTCACCTCCCTGCTGGACCTCATTGGAGTGGCGCGATGATCCCCGACTTCACCGGAATCGGGCTGGACGACCCCTCCGCCGGTTCCTCTGCCGGCTCGGCTGCCGGCTCGGCTGCCGGAGAGGTCACCGACGCCCAGTGGCAGGCCGCCTGGCAGCGGTCCACCGGCAAGGCCCCCGACGAGCTGGTCTGGGACACCCCCGAGGGAATCGGCGTCAAGCCGCTGTACACCGCGGCCGACCTCGACGGCGTGGACTTCCTGGAGACGTACCCCGGCATCGCCCCGTACCTGCGCGGGCCGTACCCGACCATGTACGTCAACCAGCCGTGGACCGTCCGCCAGTACGCGGGCTTCTCCACCGCCGAGGAGTCCAACGCCTTCTACCGCCGCAACCTCGCGGCCGGCCAGAAGGGCCTCTCGGTCGCCTTCGACCTGCCGACCCACCGCGGCTACGACAGCGACCACCCGCGCGTCACCGGCGACGTCGGCATGGCGGGCGTCGCCATCGACTCGATCTACGACATGCGCCAGCTGTTCGACGGCATCCCGCTGGACAAGATGTCGGTGTCGATGACCATGAACGGCGCGGTGCTGCCCGTCCTCGCGCTGTACATCGTCGCGGCCGAGGAGCAGGGGGTGCCGCCGGAGAAGCTCGCCGGGACCATCCAGAACGACATCCTCAAGGAGTTCATGGTCCGCAACACCTACATCTACCCGCCGCAGCCGTCGATGCGGATCATCTCGGACATCTTCGCGTACACCTCGCAGAAGATGCCCCGGTACAACTCGATCTCCATCTCCGGCTACCACATCCAGGAGGCCGGGGCCACCGCCGACCTGGAGCTCGCCTACACCCTGGCCGACGGGGTCGAGTACCTGCGCGCGGGCCTGGACGTGGGCCTGGACGTGGACGCCTTCGCGCCGCGGCTGTCGTTCTTCTGGGCGATCGGCATGAACTTCTTCATGGAGGTCGCCAAGCTGCGCGCGGCCCGGCTGCTGTGGGCCAAGCTGGTCAAGCAGTTCGACCCGAAGAACCCCAAGTCCCTCTCGCTGCGCACCCATTCGCAGACCTCCGGCTGGTCGCTGACCGCCCAGGACGTGTTCAACAACGTGACCCGCACATGCGTCGAGGCGATGGCCGCCACCCAGGGCCACACCCAGTCGCTGCACACCAACGCCCTCGACGAGGCGCTCGCCCTGCCGACGGACTTCTCCGCCCGGATCGCCCGCAACACCCAGCTGCTGCTCCAACAGGAGTCCGGCACCTGCCGGGTCATCGACCCGTGGGGCGGCTCCGCGTACGTCGAGAAGCTGACGCAGGACCTCGCCGCCCGGGCCTGGCAGCACATCCAGGAGGTCGAGGCGGCCGGCGGCATGGCCAAGGCCATCGACGCGGGCATCCCCAAGATGCGCGTCGAGGAGGCCGCCGCCCGCACCCAGGCCCGGATCGACTCCGGCCGCCAGCCCGTGATCGGCGTCAACAAGTACCGGGTCGAGAACGACGAGCAGATCGACGTCCTCAAGGTCGACAACTCGGCGGTGCGGGCCCGGCAGATCGAGAAGCTGCGCCGGCTGCGCGAGGAGCGCGACGAGGCGCAGTGCCAGGACGCCCTGCGCGCGCTGACGGCGGCCGCCGAGGCCGGCCCGCAGCGCGGCGGCTCGCTGGACGGCAACCTGCTGCACCTGGCCGTCAACGCGGCCCGGGCGAAGGCGACGGTCGGCGAGATCTCGGACGCCCTGGAGAAGGTGTACGGCCGCCACTCCGGCCAGATCCGTACCATTTCCGGTGTGTACCGAGACGAAGCGGGCCCGTCGGCGCCCCTCCAGCGCACCCGCGACCTGGTCGAGCGGTTCGAGCAGGCCGAAGGCCGTCGCCCGCGCATCCTGGTCGCCAAGATGGGCCAGGACGGCCACGACCGCGGCCAGAAGGTGATCGCCACCGCCTTCGCCGACCTCGGCTTCACCGTCGACGTCGGCCCGCTGTTCCAGACCCCGGCCGAGGTCGCCCGCCAGGCCGTCGAGGCGGACGTCCACATCGTCGGCGTCTCCTCGCTGGCCGCCGGGCACCTCACCCTGGTCCCCGCGCTGCGCACCGAACTCGCCGCGGCCGGGCGGGAGGACATCACCATCGTGGTCGGCGGCGTCATCCCGCCGCAGGACTTCCAGGCCCTGTACGAGGCGGGCGCGGCGGCGGTCTTCGGCCCGGGCACGGTGATCCCGGACGCGGCCTTCGACCTGCTGACCGCCCTGGCCGTCGAACTCGGCCACGAGCTGTGAGCCGCTGAGTCCGATGCCACCGAGGACGATCGACCTCGACGCCTACGTGACGGGCGTCCTGGACGGCTCGCGCGCCTGGATCGCGCGCGCCGTCACCCTCGTCGAATCCACCCGCCCCGACCACCGCGCGCTCGCGCAGCAGCTGCTCCAGCGGCTGCTGCCGCACGCGGGCGGGGCGGTGCGGGTCGGCATCACCGGAGTGCCCGGTGTCGGCAAATCGACCTTCATCGACTCCTTCGGGACGATGCTCACCGGGCTCGGCCACCGGGTCGCCGTGCTCGCCGTCGACCCGACGTCGAGCCGCACCGGCGGGTCCATCCTGGGCGACAAGACCCGGATGGAGCGGCTCGCGGTGGACCCGGCCGCCTTCGTGCGGCCGTCGCCGACCTCGGGAACGCTGGGCGGCGTCGCCAAGGCCACCCGCGAGTCCATGGTCGTGATGGAGGCGGCGGGCTACGACGTCGTCCTCATCGAGACGGTGGGGGTCGGGCAGTCGGAGACGACGGTGGCCGGGATGGTGGACACCTTCCTGCTGCTGTCACTGGCCCGGACCGGCGACCAGCTCCAGGGCATCAAGAAGGGCGTGCTGGAGCTCGCGGACGTCATCGCCGTCAACAAGGCGGACGGCCCGCACGAGCGCGACGCGAGGGCGGCCGCACGTGAACTCGCGGGCGCACTACGGCTGTTGCAGGCACCGGACGCGGCGTGGACGCCGCCGGTGCTGACCTGCAGCGGGCTCGACGGGGCGGGCCTGGACGTCCTGTGGGAGCGGTTGCAGCAGCACCGTAAGATCCTGGACGCGACGGGCGGGCTGGCGGCGAAGCGGCGGGAGCAGCAGGTCGAGTGGACGTGGTCGATGGTCCACGACCAGCTGTACGCGCGGCTGCACGAACACCCGGAGGTACGGCGGCTCACCCCGGACCTGGAGGCCCAGGTCCGGGCCGGTACGCTGCCGGCGGGGCTGGCCGCGCAGCGGATCCTGGACAGCTTCTTCGGTACTGCTTGAGGGAGTTGAGAGGCATCGCCACCATCGTCGAGGACGTCGTGATCGAGGCCGACGCCGAACACGTCTGGGACGCCGTACGGGACGTAGGCGCCGTGCACGAGCGCCTCATCCCGGGCTACGTCCTCGACACCCGGATGGACGGTGACGTCCGGTACCTGACCATGCCCGGCGGTGCGGTGATCCGGGAGCTGATCGTCAGCGTGGACGACGGCCTGCGGAGGCTGGCCTACTCCACCGTCGAGGGATTCAAGCTCCCGCTGACCCACCACCACGCCTCCTTCCAGGTACTCCCGGTGGCCGACGGCCGCTGCCGCCTGCTGTGGACGACGGACGTGCTCCCTCACGAGATGGCCGAACAAGTCCGTCTGCGGGTCAGCCGCGGCGCCCAGGTCATGAAGGCGACCTTGGAAGCCGGCTGACGGTCACACCTGGCTACGCAGCAGGAAGGAGCCAGCTCGGCCCGCCCGGGTCGCCGATCCAGACCCGCTGGCTGTCCGGCGTCACGGTGATGCCGTACCGGTCGCGACCCGGTCGGTCCTGCTCGACCCAGACCGCGTAGGCCTCTTCCACCGTGTCCCACAGCCGTCGCGGGCCGCACTGCCGGACCGTGCCCGCCTCGACACGGGCCCAGGAGCCGTCGTCGGCCCACAACTGGCATGCGGTGATGTGCTGTTGGCTGTCGCACTCGGTGGCCTGCCCCGAGCCCGGGAGAACGATCGACAGCAGGTGCCGGAACGAGTCGTTCCCGATGACACCCGGATCCACGTCGGTCGCCCGGCCGGTGGTGCCGGCCGGAGTTCCGGGGTAGGCGGGAGTGCCGCTGGCCCCCTCCTCGCGAACCGTCATGAAGTACGAGGCGAACGGCAGGAACCGACCCGAGGCGCCCCCACCCTCGCCGACGACCAGGCGGACGGTTCCCCACCCGATCGGCGCGACGATGACCCCGCCGGGCCGGACCTGTCGCAGCCACGCCGCCGGGATGGACGCGAACCCACAGGTGGCGATCAACCGGTCACACATCTCCCCGCCGGGGTGCCCGGCCCTGCCGTCCCCCGCGTACACGGTGACGGGGTAGCCGCACTCCTCCAACCGCTCCCTGGCGAGTCCGGCCAGGGAGCGGTCCACCTCGATCCCCGAGACGTTTCGGGGGCCGAGGCGCTCGGCGAGCAGTGCGAGGTTGTAGCCCGTTCCTGCCGCGACCTCGAACACCCGGTTGCCGTCGTGCACATCCAGCGCGTGCAGCATGTCGAGCATCAGGGCGGGCGCGGTGGAGGAGGAGGTGGCTGCCCCGCCGGTGAGTTGAGTGACCAGGACGTCGTCGGCGTAGACGAGGTCGAGCCAGTCCCGGTCGGCGGGACTGACCCGACGATCGGGACCCTGCCAGAACTCGGGAACGAACGCATGGCGGGGCACACGTTCGAAGACCTCACGCCAGCGCGGATCCGGAAGGTGCCCCGCGGCGGCGAGTCGGCGAGCGAGCCGACGCCGCAGCTCGGCGGCCCGGTCGGTGTCCGTGACGGTCAAGGTGTTCCTCCCGCAAGAAGGTCGGCGGCCCACTCCCCCGGCAATCGAAGGAGCCCCGAGGGTTGTCGCCGCACGGCGCCCCGAATCGATGATCACCGCTTGCGGCGGCCCGCCACGAACCCTGCCACAACGACGGCGGAGAAGAGCGACCACCACACGAGACGCACCAGACAGAAGCGCCCGGGCATCACGCCACCTCGCGGAGCGAGCGGAGGTCGTTCGCCGTGCCCCACCCGTGCGTGGGGCACGGCGCTTCGGCATCCTCCTGGTACTCGAACCACACCACCTTGCCCCGCTCCGCCGGGCGCCACCCCCACGCGTGGGCGAGAGCCTGGACGAGCAACAACCCACGCCCGGTGGTCGCTTCGGGATCCCGCTCCCGATACGGAAGCTCCGCACCCCGATCGGCAACCTCCACCCGCACCCGCCCACTACGCCGGTAGACGGACACGACACACCGCTCCCCCGTGTGCAGAAGCGCATTCGCGATGACCTCGCTCGCACACAACTCCACCTCCTGGAACCCGTCTTCGGTCAACAGCACCGCCCACTCACGCAGGATCGCCCCCACCAGCCGCCGAGCCGCCGGCACGGCCTCGGCCCCCGGCGGCACACCCCACTCCAGAGGCACCGGGAACCGGGCGGTGTTGAGTGGGCTGACGATCAGATCCGACGCCATTGCTCCTCCATCCCTGCGAGTGGACGAATGGCCGAAGTCGACACCCGGCTCAACCCGCAAGCAGTGACCGTCACAGTCAGACGGCAGCGAAAGGGGATCCATGTGTAGCTCTCCGCCACGCTGGCAACACTGAAAGTAGTCGCAGAGTTTCTGCGAGTCAAGAAGCTCTGCCACTCGCAGTTCTTCACCGAGTCATGCAAGACTCAACCAACCAGGAAGGGGAGAACCATGGGATTCGGTCTTGTCGTTCGCTTCGTCGCCCACGACGCAACTGCCGCTCAAGCCTTCGATGTTCTGGCAGAGGATGCGCTCAACGGCATCCGCGCGAAGGAACCCGGCACTCTCGTCTACGTCAACCACGCCGTGGCGGACGAACCGTGCGTCCGGGTCTTCTACGAGCTGTACGCGGACCGCGAAGCTTTCGAGGAGCACGAGCGCCAGCCTCATGTCCGCCGGTTCCTAGCCGAACGCGGCCAGTACCTCGACTCCTTCGAGGTCACGTTCCTGGATGAGATCTCCGGCAAGGGCGGCTCTGCCGCCCAGGCCCTCCAGTGAGCCCAGAGGAACGGCGGGCCTTCGGCGCTCGGGTCGCTCAGCTCCGAAAGAGCCGCGGTATGAGGCAGGATGAACTTGCCGCGGCCATCAACCGGACCGCCAGCTGGGTGTCACAGGTCGAACGGGGCGTCCAGCCGGTTGTCCGCCTAGATGTTCTCCAACTGCTGGCGAACGGCCTCGGCGTTTCCGTTCAAACCCTGCGACCTGATGCTCCGTCTCCCGCTGTCACGACACCCGCAACCTCGGATCAGCCCAACGACCTCGACCTGGCCCGGCTGTCGCTCTCGGGGCATCCAGCTCTCGATGGGTTGCTCGCCGATCAGGACCTAATGGTCACCGATGATCCTGCCGAACTGGCCAACGCCGTCGAACGGCTGTGGCAACTGACCCACAGCAATCAGTTCGCCGAACTGAGTACTGCCATCGCCGACGTTCTGCCAAGGTTGGAGCGAGCTGCACGGACCGCTGACACGGACGATCGCGGCAAGGTCCACCTGCTTCTCAGCCAGGCTTACCAGGCACTCGCAGCTGCCTTTGTTCGGCAGGATGAAGCCGATGCGGCCTGGGTTGCCGCCGATCGCTCCATTCGAGCCGCCGAGCAGTCCGGCCAGCCACTGCACGTGTTCGCTGGCATCTTCCGGATGGCTCATGCGTTCGTCCGGCTACAGCGGCTGGACCAGGCAGAACACGTGGCGCAGAGTGCAGTCTCCGCCCTGCGAGTGCACACCTCGACCAGCAACCGGTCGCCGGAAGCACTGTCAGTCCTCGGATCGCTCCACCTGGTTCTCGCGTTGACCGCCGCTCGCGCCGGTCACCGCGAGCAGGCCCGGAAAGAAATCGGCTGCGCCCGAGACATAGCCGCACAGCTCGGAGCGGACCGAAACGACTTCAATCTGGAGTTCGGCCCGACGAATGTCGAGATTCAAGCGGTCTCCACCGCCCTCGAACTCGGCGATGCGGGCGAGGCCCTGGAACTGGGCCAACGGATCGATGCCGCGCAGCTCTCGCCCGAGCGAAGGTCCCGGCTCCTCATCGACCTCGGACGAGCTCACGCTCAACGACGAAATCTCGGGGAAGCTCTCGATTGCCTCCTTCGCGCCGAGGAAGTGGCGCCGGAGAGCGTCCGAACCCACGTAGCGGCCCGGACGGCGATCCGTGAACTCATCCTCATCGCCGGCCGTGGCGCACCAGCGGAACTGGTGAAACTCGCCAAGCGCGCAAATGCCACAGGGTGACCTCGGTTACCGGGCTCGGGGATAGGGTCGCCGCCCCCCCCGAGGGGGGGGGGGGGGGGGCCCGGCGGTACAAAAACGGGGGCCGCCCCCCAGGGCGAGGTGTGCCCCCAGGG
>NZ_JBHYGR010000003.1:95679-112609 GCF_042738155.1 Kitasatospora sp. NPDC059088
TCTGTTATTACGACCCCGGGGGGTTCCTCGGGTTCGGGGGCGGGGGTTGGGGCCCGCCCCCCCCCCCGCGGGGGGGGGGGCGGCGCACTGGCGTAACCAAACGGGCTCCGTCCCTCCTGCAGTTGGTCTCCCGCATGTCACCGATGAGGCAATGCCGGGCGGACTGCCGCAACCGCGTCGGTGTACAGCTCGGTGGTCAAGTCATCTTCCTCGATTCCGAGTTCAGCCAACACGGCACGAATCGCGGAAACAGAACTGCCGGGCCTGATGACCCCCGAACTGGTGAACCTCCTCGCGCCGGGATCGACCCCGCACGCCACCGCGTTCCAGGTCATCGGAGCGTGCCCGGCACTGGACGTCGTCCTCACCTCGACCAGCACCCGCCGGCACTGGGACGATGCGAGAGCGGCGCTCGCCGAACCGATCCCCGACAAGCGACTCAGGACGGTGCTCGATGTCCTTTCAGCCGGATGACGACACCCGGCGCAACCTGATGGCAGCGCACGAAAAGGCGGCGGCCTTCCTCGGCCTCGTGTGCACCGGACCGGCGGTCTTCGGCACCTCCGGAACCACCATCGGCCGGCGAGCCGAGAGTGTCTGGCTCCGGGTCTCCAGAAACAGCCGTCACCGGGCGCCCCGACCGACCGGTCAGGGAGCCCTCGGCGCGGAACAGCTCATCCCCGCCTCCGTCCCGCGACCCCGGCTCCACAACACCGCGGACTGGACCGAGACCGGCTGGTTCTACCAGGCCGACGTCTTCGACCTGGTAGGTCCCGCGGTCTCCTCCACGCCGGATCTTCGCGACGATCCTGGCCTGGACGACGGCTGGTGGAGCGCACTGAAGGACGCGCTGGCCGGCATCGCGGAAGCACCCAGTGCGAAGATCACTCTGCGCCGGACGTGGGTCGAACAGGTCTTCCCGAAGTACCTCGGCATCCCGGCCCCGGCCGAAGTCGAGCGGACCACCGGGCACGGTGACCTCCAGTGGGCCAACCTGACCACCGGGCCGCTCAAGATCCTCGACTGGGAACGCTGGGGCCTGGTGCCGATCGGCTACGACCCCGCAGTCCTGTGGGTCAGCAGCCTCCTCGTGCCCGAGGTCGCGGACCGCGTCCGCACGGAGTTCGCCGACATCCTCGACACTCCTGCCGGACGTGTCGGTCAGCTGATCGCTCTCGCAGAGATGCTCCAGGCTGTTGATCGGGGGTACTACCCAGAACTTGCCCCTCTCCTCGCTGACCGGGCATGTGGGCTGACTGGGGTTACCCCGCCGCAGGTCACGGACCCCGACCTCGTCAGGTGGACCATGGACCAGCAACAGAGTTGACGAACAGGGAAGGAGCGCACATGGACTCCATCGCGCGCCCTCCGGGCGGTCACGACGCCGAGGACATCGCAAGCGCGAAGGAGCGAGGCTGGCGAGATCTGGCGTCGATCGACGATGCCCACCAGGCGGGCGAGATCACGGTCGCCGAGTGGCACGCGGCTACGGCGGCACGGCCGACGTCGTCGCCTACGCACGGCACCGGAGCGTGCCGGTCGTCGTGCTCTGGCCACAGGGAGCACGGCGATGAGCCAGCGGGCCCGCTGAACCGTCCGGATCACACCGGTCGCGCCGCCGCGACCGCATCGGTGTACAGGTCCGTGGTCAAGTCGCTCTCTCCGATCCCCAGTTCCGCAAGTACGGCGCGGACGAAAGCGAGTGCCGACCCTAGCTCGTGCTCCGTTGCCGCCATCGTCTCGACCTCGATGAACGTGGCGTCGTCCAGCTCGGGAACGCGCACGAGCGTGACCAGCACCCGCCGGCCATCGCGCTCGAACCCGTAGTTACGGCATCGCTTCTCGAACGCGATGCGCGGAACGAAACCCAAGCCCCGGACGATCTCGTGCGCGGCAGCGGCATCCTCGACCCTGGTCTCGGCCTCCGGCTTCGAGCCGGAGGCCTCGTCCACCCGCGCACCCTTGTAGGTCAGGACGCTCCGCGTGCCATCCGGGCCGTGCACCGTGCGGATCCGCAACTCCCGGTCGGCACCCATCAGACTGCCGTCCGGCGCGTCGTAGTACGTGTCGCGGTAGACCTCGGCCCGGCCGGCGCCGTACCGCTCCTCCAGCTGCTTGAGCACGCCATCAGAGTCACGCACGACCGCCTTGAGCTCAGCCTCGATCGCCATCCACGTTCCTCCGCCCGCCGTCGAGCGGCTTCTCACCGAGGGCAGCGCGGAGCCAGTCCAGCGAGTCACTCGCGAGAATCGCATCGGCGAGGGCGTTGCCGGACTTCGTGGTGAGCCGCCCACGGCTGTTGTCGATCCACCGCTGCGCGTTGGCGTAGCCCTGCGCCTTGTACTCGACGCCCTGGATCATGCACTCCAGCTTGTCCGCGTCCCGGGCGCAGACCGCCTCCGGGGTCTCCTTCCCCTCGTACTCCGCAACGAGGTCCTGAATGGCCGAGGCCAGGATCTCGGGCATCCCGGCGACCTGGTCAGCCGTCACGGCCACCGGATCCGCACCGGGCGCGTACTTCTTGCCCAGGTGGTTGACGTCCCCGGTACGCGTCTCCTGCGAGTCGTGCCAGACCGCGAGGAAGGCGGCCTGCGCCAGGTCGGCGCCTTCGAGCTTGGCGATGACCGATGCGATCAGCGCGGTCCGCCAGGAATGCTCGGCGACCGACTCCGGATCGCGGACCCCGGCCATCCACCATCCCGTGCGCTTGGTCTGCTTGAGCGTCCCGGCTTCGAACAGGAACCTCGCCACCGAGGTCAGGTCGTCCGTCATCCTCTGGCTCCTCTCACACCTCGGCAAGGCGGATCGCGTAACGGATGCTGTCGAGTTCGCGCCGCCCCCGTGGCGAGAGCTCCCGCCCATCCAACATCACCGGAAGCCGTTCGCGAGGTAGCCCAGCGGCTCCGGAACATTACCTCGTCGCCCGTTCCGGATGTCGAGGGGCCAGAGAAGCGACCACTCCTCCAACTGCATGGGAAGAAAGCAGATCTGGCGATGCCGTGGCTTCCGTCATCGAACTGATCCGGAGGACCGTGGTGGATCGCCGGGGTTCGCAGTCGCCTCCGGCGCGTGTGCACCTCCGACGCTGGGTCTGCCCGACCCGGACGCCGTCGTCCGGCGCGGGCGCCTCAAGTCCGGGGATCGGTCGCGTCGGTGTGATCTTGGCCCTCGACCAGAAGGGGGTCGAGGGCTGGTCAACTGGTGATCGCGGAGAGCCGCCGTCGCAGGGGCTGCTCAAGGTCGAGGTTGTCGCCTCGTGTGGTGGTCTGTAGCAGTTCAGTGATGACGGCCAGTTCGGCGAACTGCCCGGCTGGCGTGTCGAGGATGTGGGCGAGTCGGTGACGGACCTGCGTGGCGGTGTCCGGCACGAGGAGGCTGTACGAGTACAACAGCGCCGCGTCGTACCCGGCGGGAGCGACGCCCCAGCCTTCCCAGTCGAGAACCGTGAGGGCCGGGCCCGTGAGGTTGGCCCAGTGCAGGTCGCCGTGGGCCGTCGTCCAGGCGGCCACCTTGGTGTCGATCGGGATGCCGAGGTACTGGGGCATAGCGCGGTCCAGGTACTCCTGCCGGACAGCGACCCGGCCGCTCGGGACGGTGGCGATGGCGTCGAGGGCGGTGCTGAGCGCGTCCCACCAGGCATCGTTCAGGTCGGGTGCTTCCCGAAGGATCGGCTCGTGGGTGGTGATGGTGGGGGCGGTGATCTGGTCGTACAGCTCTGCCAGGTAGCCGTGCCCGGCCTCGGTCCAGGTGCGCCGCTCCCGCAGGCGTGGCCTGGGTACCGCGGGAGGCATGAGCCGTTCTGCCTCCCGCGGCCCCTCCCAGAGCTTCCCGCCGGCCTTGTCGGCCGGGGCCGACACAAGGCGGAGCCAGCCCTCGCCGGACGCCGTGGCAACCGGGCGGCTGAGGGTGCGACCGCGCCAGCCCCACGCTTCGCGGGAGCCGATCGGCGCCGCGTCGAACGCCGCTGCTGCGGTGGCGTGCATCCCGCGCATCCGGCTGGCGGTGTCCGGCTCAGGTTCCGAGTACATCAACGACCCTTCGCAGTACGTCCGGAGACAACGGCGGTCGGCCGACGGCTCCGGCGGCCTGACCCCAGTGTTCCGCGTTCCCCGTCGACAGGAGCACGCGCTTCACCCCTGGGGCTGAGGCCACAACGGCGAGGGCGGTCTCGGTAGGGGTCCTGCCAGGGGTGATCAGCTCGGACAGTTCCGGGGTCACCAGGTCAGGAATCTCGCCGCCGTGGAGCGGGGCGGAGGCGAACACCTCCAGTCCCGCATTCAGGGCGTCGGCCAACGGGCCATGTCCGCCGAGAGCCTGGGCGACGGGCACGAGGTGGACGAGGGAGACCGGGAGCTGGATGGCCCGCAGATGGTGGTTCGGGCCGCCGGCTTTGGCCGCGAGTTCGATCAGCGCGGGTACGTCGAAGAGGCGGCTGCTGAAGCCGCGCCAGGTCGCCACTCCGTAGGCGCTGATGACCTGTTGACCGCAGGCCTCTTCCAGGGTCAGGAAGGCCTTGTAGAGCCGGCCGGTGATCTCGCCGTCCGGGCAACCGTGTTCGGGGTTGTGCACGAACACCAGGTCGGGTACCCGGCCGAGCATGCGCCTGCTACGGGCGAGCTGCCAGGCGATGTAGTTCGGGGCGAGGCAGTACCCGCGTTCGGCATCCGCTGCCATCAGGGCACCGGCCCGCACGCCGATGTGCCCGGCGCCAGCCGGGATGAAGCCCACCTTCGTGGAGACGCGAAGATCCCGGTGGGCAGCCAGAACCGGGGCGAGCGAGGTTTCCGCCTGGCCGCCTGCGTAGTTGGGCGCGGTGTCCACCCAGTCGGCACCTCGGGAGGCGGCCATCAGCGCGGCCTCGGCCACATCGAGGCAGCGGTAGGTGCCGAGGCCCAGCTGGGCCGTCATGGCGCACCTCCGATCACGGCGGCTTGGCCGTCGACCAGCTCCGTCACGACATTGGCCGCCTGTGTGATGGTGATGCCTGCGGCCTGTGCGAGATCAGCCAGCCGATGGGGGTCCCCGTCTGCGAGGAGCGCGAGCATCGGCTCGGCCTTGGCGGCGAACGTCCACTCCTCGCCGCCGGCGGTCAGCCGGACGGTGTCGTCGGACACGGCCGTGAGCGCGGGTCGCGTGGTGACCAGGCGCACCTGGAGGTCGGCATCCGGCGGGGCTGCCGTGATGTGGGGCAGCGACGGTGCGAGCCGGGCTCGCTCGGTGGCGTCGCGGGCGGAGGAGAAGCGGGCGATCAGGTCGTCGCTCTCCAACTCGGCCGCGAGGAGCTTGCCGATCGTGTCGAGGAACGCGCGCTGCTCTTCGGCTGCTCCGAAGCGCGGAATGTCCGCCCGGACGGCCTCGTGGGCGCGCAACATCTCCGACAGCCAGGTGATCAGATCGGCGCCGGTTGTGCTCTGCAGTCCGCACGTGACGTGTAGCGAGGGTTTGCCCTCGGAGGCGGCGACGGCGTGCCACCAGCCCCGAGGCAGGTAGAGCACATCACCGGCCGTGAGGACCAGATCGGCGACGGGCTCTTCGGGCGGCGGCTCGGGTGTCTCGACGTCGCGGTGCATCGGCACCGTGCGCGTGGGGCCGTAGATGCGCCAGCGCTTGGCGCCGTCGAGCTGGACGACGACCACGTCGTGATCGTCCCAGTGGACGCCGAAGCCTTCGACGCCGGTCCAGGAGGCGTACAGGTTGACCTGCACGCCGGTGCGCAGCCAGCGCTCCAGCTGGCCGGCCAGGGACCCGATGCCGGGGTGGAGTTCGTCGACGGCATCCAGGACCAGCGTGGCACCCTCGGCGAGACGCTGGTGCAAATCGGAGGGCTGGAGCTGGTGCCAGACGGTGCTCCGCCGGGTGGTGATCGGCCGGGAGTAGGTGTGTGCGGGCACCTGCTCCCCGTTGGCGGCGAGGCGGAAGCGAGGGGGTTCGAACCGGTGACGGGTAAGGATGGCGTTGAGGTCATCCCAGCTCATCAGCCCAGCAAGCGACGCGGCTTCGCCGCGTGCGACCTTGAAGCTGCGGCTGAGCGTCTGGGCGAGGAAGTCATCCCCGCCCAGACGCTCAACCACCGAGAAGTGCTCGGCGGTCATCGTGATGCAGCCGTCAGTCGTTGGTGTCGGTTCGGCCGGTGGAGCCGCCGTCCGACGGCTGCTCGCCGCGCGAGCGAGCCGCGGCGACCTTCGTACGGGCGACAAGCAGGCCGTCGCCCTCCAGCTCAGTGCCGGTCGTCAGGTTCTCGGGCATGAGGTACTCCTTCGGTTTCATGGGGCGGGCCGACTGCCCAGCCCTGTCGTGGGTGCAGCGATGGATCCGTTGCCAGGGCAAGCCGTTGGCAAGGAACCTCAGGTGTTCTTGCCGCGTAGCTGTTGATCAGCGCGGCCACCCGCATCCCCCAAGCCCGCGTCGGGGCGGGAGGAAGTCTTGTCAGGCACTGGTCGGGACGACGTCCCGTGCCTTCGGGGCCGCGGCCCTCACCAGCGCGGTGAGTCGCTCGTCGCCCGAGACTGCGGCGGTGGTGCCGACCTCGAACCAGATCCGCTTTCCGGCGGGGTCCGGCTCGACGCCGCGGAGCGCGTCCTCCGCCAGCGGCAGGCCCCAACCGCGCACGGTCCGTATCACCCGCCGCCGGGCGTTCGGTACGGCCTTGGCACTGGGCAGCACGCAAAAGCCGAACGGGGCAGGGGTGATGGCTTGGCGAGTGGCGACGGACATGAGTGCGCACCTTTCACCGGGACGAGGTCGGCAGCGGGCCGATTCGCGCCGGGATTCACCCGGCAGGTATCCACAGAACCGCGTCCAACGCCGATGA
Organism: Kitasatospora sp. NPDC059088; assembly: GCF_042738155.1. Classification (NCBI taxonomy): domain Bacteria; kingdom Bacillati; phylum Actinomycetota; class Actinomycetes; order Kitasatosporales; family Streptomycetaceae; genus Kitasatospora; species Kitasatospora sp. NPDC059088. The sequence continues at coordinate 102,491 of NZ_JBHYGR010000003.1, forward strand.
ACCAGAGCAGAATTGAGGCGACAACGAGGCATCCGTGCTGCAAACCCGGCCATGAACTGGCCTGTTACGGCTACGGACGAACTGACCTACCCCTGGAGGACGCAGAATGGCATCCAGGCGGTCCCGGCTGATCCAGCGCAGGGAGGCAGTCGGTCACACCCAGGAATCCCTGGCTGAAGCCCTCGACGTGGACCGTACGACCGTGGGGCGATGGGAGAGCGGCAGGGGCACCCCGCAGCCCTGGATGCGGCCGAAGCTCGCCCGCGTCCTGAGGCTCTCGGTCGACCAGTTGGCTGACCTGCTGGGAGCACCCCTGGCAGCCGCCGAAGCAGTTCCACCGCTCAACAGCGTGAGCGAAACCTCGCCCCTTGTGCCTGCCTCACACACGGACCACGACGGCGATCTCGTCGTGGCCGTAGCAGCCGACTCGGCAGAGTCCGCGCTCTTCCTCCGCTTCGCGAGCGCGTCCAACGTGGACGACACGCTGCTCGAACAGATCGACGCGGACATTGCGAGGCTGGCAGGGGACTACGTGAGCAAGCCGGTGTCCGAGCTCTTCCACGACATCGGAACCCTCCGGCGAGGAGTGTTCGACTTACTCCGAGGCCGCCAACACCCCTACCAGACAAGCCATCTCTACCTACAAGCCGGACGCCTCTGTGGCCTGGCCACCCATGTCGCCCTCGACCTCGGCCAGTACGCGGCTGCGGCCACGCATTCTCGAACGGCCTGGCGCTGCGCGGAGTCAGCCGGCCACAACGGTCTCCGGGCCTGGATCCGATCCGTCCAGTCCCTGATCGCCTACTGGCAGCAGGACCACCGCCAGGCCGCCGAGCTGGCCAGAGCCGGACTGCTGTACGCGGACAGCGGGACCATCGCAGCTCGTCTGCTCAGCCTCGAAGCACGGGCCACCGCCGCGCTCGGCGACAGCGCGAGCGCGCTACGGGCCGTGGAAACGGCCACGGCAGCGCGGCACACGGTAGCGGCCGTGGACCTTCCCGGTGTGTTCACGTTCCCCGAGGCCAAGCAGTGGGCCTACGCGGGTACCACCCTCATTGCCCTGGGCGGTCACCGTCACGTGAATCGAGCCATCGAGGCGTCCTCCAGGGCTATCGCCCTGTACGAGTCCGGGCCGCAGCAGGAGCAGTCCTCCGGCGACCTGCTGGCCGCGTTCCTCGACCTTGCCAACGCCCACCTCGCCCACGGTGACCTCGACGGTGTGCAGGAGAAGCTCTCGGTGGTGCTGTCTGCCGCACCGGGTCGTCGCACAGCGAGCATCTCTGCCCGTCTTCGGGTGCTGAGCACCCGTCTCGCCGAGCCCGCCTACGCAGGCTCCCCGATCGTCCTGGGTCTCCGCGAGAATGTCAGGGAAGCCTGCTCTCGACCCGCACTCACGAACCCTCCGGAGCTGCCCGCATGACGAGCAACACCGCTCAGCAGGACGCCGCAGTCACCGACCGGTCCGTCCTCGCGAACAACGCCTACGCCGACGGACGCCACCTGGCTGCCCGCCAGTCGATCTACCGGTGGCAACAGCCGCGGTACGACCTGCCCGGGATCGTCGTCGAAGAGCTGGCCGACACAAGCGGGATCGTCGTCGACATCGGCTGCGGCAACGGCAAGTTCGTCAGCCGCTTGCACAAGGACCGTCCAGACCTTCAGATCGTCGGGATGGACATCTCGGCGGGCATCCTCACCGAGGTCCGAAAGCCGGTCCTGGTGGCCGACGCCCAGGCTCTGCCCTTCGCCGACGACAGCGCCGACGCCGTGCTGGCCCTGCACATGCTGTACCACGTCAGCGATATCGAGGCCGCGATCAAGGAACTGGCCCGTGTCCTACGGCCTGGCGGCGTGCTCATCGCCTCGACCAACAGCGGCACCGACAAGCGCGAGCTGGACCGGCTCTGGGCCAGGGCCGCAGGAGACGTCCTCGGTATCCCGGAAGGGCCAGCACGGGTCTCCCTCAGCTCCCGCTTCTCCCTGGAAAAGGCAACCGGCTACCTCCGGACAGCGTTCAAGGACATCCGGGTGCGGGAACTACCCGGCACCGTCGAGATCACCGATCCTGCGCCGATCGTTTCCCACCTCGCCTCCTACGAAGCGTGGGCTGACCAATCCGGCGTCCCTTTCCGCGAGACGGTCAGTCGGGCAGCAGAGATCGCTGCCGCCGCCATCAAGACGGAAGGCTCATTCAAGATCACGTGCCTTGGCGGAATTCTGACTTGTCGACGCTAAGGCCGCCAGGGCAGCGGACCTGGCGGGAGTGGGCGGCAGAGCCGTGGCCGTCGTTCGCGTGACTTTTCGGCTCACCGCTGTACGGCCTCCGAGCGGCTCGGGCTCACTGTCACTTCCGAGGGCCGGTGGGGCGTGGCTCGATCACTCGGCCCACGCATCGCTGTTGGGGTGGCGCGGTATGTTGCCGGGCGTGCCGATGGATGACGACCACCCGAACGCCGCAGCCAGCCGTGAGCAGTGGCGGCGGGTGCGGGCCTACCTGAATGACCATCGCTTCGCGTTGACCGGGCAGCTGCTGGCCGAAGGCGCATCCGGGCGGCTGGTCCCGGGGTTGCCCCTGTTGGCCCGTCCGCACTGGATTCCGGGGCAGCCGGTGCCGCTGGAGCGGGTCCGGTTGCGGTGGCAGGCGGACACGCCCCCGGCCGTGCTGGACGGCGGGGAGCCCGAGCTCGATCACGTCCGGGCGCGGCGGGAGGACGGCACCGCGTTCCGGTACTACTCCGATGCGGTAGGCGAGCTCGCCAGGCCCCGGTTGTTCGAGGACCGGAGCTGCTACCGGCTGTTGGAGGTGGCGGCGGACGGCCCGACGTTGACCTTCGGGCGCGGGCGGTACTTCGACGTGATCAACATCTGCGAGGCGGCGGCCCACGAGTACGCCGCCGCAGTACTCGCGGGCCCGGAGCGGCGCACGCCGTTCCGGGACGCCGTCGGCGATCCGACCGACCTCGCCCGCCGCCCGGTCATGGCGGCCGTCACCACGCTGACCGTCCGGCACGATCGCCGCACCGGCGACGCCGAGTTCCTGCTGCACTGGCGCGACCCCGCGAAGGTGGCCAGCGGCGGCGGGCTCTTCCAGGTGATGCCGGTGGGGATGTTCCAGGCCTCCCACGACGCGCCCTGGAACGAGGCCAACGACTTCGACCTCTGGCGGGCTGTCCTGCGGGAGCTGAGCGAGGAGCTCCTCGGCGGCAGTGAGGAGTACGGGAGCAGCAAGGCACCCATCGACTACGAGGCCTGGCCGCTGCACCGGACGCTCGGAGCAGCGCGGCAGGACGGCAGTCTGCGGATGTTCTGGCTGGGCCTCGGGATGGACCCGCTGACCTTCGTCACCGACCTGCTCACGGTGGCCGTCTTCGACGCCGAGCTGTTCGACGAGGTCTTCCGGCGGATCGTCTCCACCAACGACGAGGGCCGCCGCGTCGGCCTGGACGACGCGACCGGCCGCTCGGTCGGCATCCCGTTCACCGCCGAGCAGGTGGACCGCCTCACCACCACCGAGCCGATGCAACCCGCCGGTGCGGCGCTGCTCCGGCTTGCCTGGGGGCACCGGGAGGCGCTGCTGCGCCGCTGAGCGGGCGTGACGGGCCGGCCGTGGGCGCCGTGCGCGCGGCGGGCTGCCCAGGGGGCCGGATTCGCCGCCCGACCGAGTGTCGAGGAAACTGAACAGCGTGACTGATGTGCGAGAGATCCTGGACTACCAGACCTTCGGCCGGGCGGTGCGCGAGCTGGCGCAGACGATCGCCGACGACGGGTTCGAGCCCGACCTCGTCCTGAGCATCGCCCGGGGTGGCGTGTTCGTGGCGGGTGGGCTGGCGTATGCGCTGGACTGCAAGAACATCCACCTGGTGAACGTCGAGTTCTACACGGGCGTGGGCACCACCCTCGACATGCCCGTGATGCTCGCGCCCGTCCCCGCCGCGATCGACTTCACCGACAAGAAGGTGCTGATCGCCGACGACGTCGCCGACACCGGCAAGACCTTGAAGCTGGTGCACGACTTCTGCCTCGACCACGTCGCCGAGGTCCGGTCCGCGGTGATCTACGAGAAGTCGCACTCCCTGGTGAAGTGCGAGTACGTGTGGAAGCGGACCGACGACTGGATCGAGTTCCCGTGGTCGGCGCAGGACCCGGTGGTCAAGCGCCCCGGTCAGGTGCTCGACGCCTGAGTCGCCGGCCCGCCGTCACCGCCGGTCCGCCGGGGCGGGGCAGGGCGGGGCGGGGCGGGGCAGTGCGGGGCGCAGCGGGGCCCGGCGGCCTCAGTGGGTCGCCCCCTCCGGGACGCGGAGGTCCACCGTACGGGTGGCGGCCGTGGTGAGCAGGGCGCGCAGGGCGTGGGCGACGAGGTCGGCCGGCAGGGCGGGGGCGGAGCCGTCGAGGACCTGCTCGGGCAGGGCGGGGATGTGCACGAACCCGCCGCTGGCGGTGGGGTGTTCGGTGGCGAGCGTGTGCATCAGGGCGTAGAAGACGTGGTTGCAGACGAAGGTCCCCGCGGTGTGGGAGAGGGAGGCGGGCGCGCCCGCCTCCCGGACGGCGGCCACGCAGGCCTTGACGGGCAGGGTGGCGAAGTAGGCCGCGGGGCCGCCGGGGACGACGGGCCGGTCGACCGGCTGTCGGCCGGCGTTGTCGGGGATGCGGGCGTCGTCCACGTTGACGGCGACGCGCTCGACGGTGACGTCCGGTCGGCCGATCGCCTGGCCGAGGCAGACGACCAGGTCGGGGGCGCAGTCCGCGATCGCTGTGCGCAGTTCCTCGGCCGCCTGCCCGAAGACGCAGCTCAGCCGGGTGGCGGTGACCAGGAGCCCGTCGGGCGGGTTGTCGGCGACGAGGCGGGCGACCTCCCAGGAGGGGTTGACGTCGGCGCCGTCGAACGGTTCGAAGCCGGTGAGCAGGACTCTGGTCACGGGGGCTGCCTTTCCGGAAGGGGTCAGAAAGCGAAGAGCGACATGATGGCGATGTTGCAGACCAACAGCGCCCCTGCGGTGGGGAGTTGGGCCTTGATCGGCCCGTACTGGTCCTTGAGTTCGAGCAGGGCCGCCGGGACGAGGTTGAAGTTGGCCGCCATCGGGGTGACCAGGGTGCCGCAGAAGCCGGCCAGCATGCCGACGGCCAGGACGACGCCCGGGCTGCCGTGCAGTTGGGTGATCAGGACCGGCCAGCCGATCGCCGCGGTCATCACCGGGAAGGCGGCGAAGGCGTTGCCCATGATGATCGTGAACAGGGCCATGCCCAGGCAGTAGACCGCCACCGCCGCGTACTTGCTGCCGTCCGGGAGGAAGTGGGTGGTGATCCTGCCCACCTGGGTGCCGACGCCGGCGCTCTGGAAGATCGAGCCCAGGACGGCGAGGAGTTGGGGCAGCAGCAGGGCCCAGCCCATGGCCTCCAGCAGCCCGCGGCCCGAGCGCAGGGCGACGGCGGGGTTGCGTTCGCGGGTGAGCAGCAGGGCGAGGCCCAGGGCGACGAGCGAGGCGATGCCGAGCCCGAGGAGCGTCTCGCTGCCGGTCTGCAGCAGCACCCCGCCGCCCAGGTGCACGCCCTTGAGGAGCGTGCCGCAGGCCAGCGCGACCAGCGGGAGCGCCAGCGCCGGGATGAACAGCCGGTTGCCCAGGCGCGCGGCGGAGGCGGCCCGCTGCTCGGGGGCGGCGGCCGTGGGGGTGCCGCGGCCGGTGAAGCCGAAGCCGGCCAGGCAGATCATCGCCAGGACGGCGACGCCCAGCGGCGCGGCGGGGGCGGACTTGTCGGCGACCCAGGAGCCGTAGACGAAGCTCGCGCCGAGCAGGCCCCAGAAGGCGGCGCTGCCGTAGCGCTTGGGGTTGCCGCGGTCCGCGGCCATCTGCGCGGCCATCGCGAGGAAGACGGCTCCGACCAGCCAGTACAGCCACTCGACCTTGATCACTTGGTCGTCTCCTCGGTGCGGTCGGCGGTGGTGGCGGGCGCGGTGGTAGCGGCGGGCGCCGTGGTGGCGGTGGTAGCGGCGGGCGCGGTGGCGGTGGTGGCGACAGGCGCGGTGACGGCCGCGGCGGAGGGCCCGGCAGGCAGGTCCCGGGCGAGGGTGCGGTCCAGGCGCAGCAGGCGCGCGCCGTGGATGAGGGTGGCGCAGACCGCGGTGGGGATGGCCCAGAGCGCGAGCTGCACCGGCTCCAGGTCGGTGTGGTACGTCGCGTCGACGAAGCCGGTGATCAGGAGGATCGAGCCGACGGCGAGGAAGCAGTCCTCGCCGAAGAACAGGCCGACGTTGTCGGCGCTGGCGGCGAAGGAGCGCAGGCGTTCGCGGGCCTTGTCGGTCAGGGTGCCGTGGCGGCGTTCGGCGGCGGCCTCGGCCATCGGCGCGACCATCGGGCGCACCGCCTGGGCCGGTCCGCCGAGTCCGGTGAGGCCGAAGGCGGCGGTGAGCTGGCGTACCACCAGGTAGACGGCGAGGACGCGTCCGGCACTGGCCTTGGCGAGCTTGTTCATCAGGGTGCGGGCCTGCTCCTGGAGGCCGTGGCGCTCCAGCAGGCCGATCACCGGCAGGGTGATCGCGAAGAGGGTCACCGAGCGGCTGGAGGCGAAGCCGGTGCCGAAGGCCTCCAGGACCTTCAGCGGGCTCATCCCGCCCAGCAGTCCGGTGAGGATGCCGGCGGCGCCGACGACGAGGAGTGGATTGCGCCGGGTGGCGAACCCGGCCACCACGACGAGGATGCCGACAAGAACGATCATGTTCCTGACCGCCTTTCAGAGGACCTCCGCCCTATGGGTGGCCGCCTGGGCACCCCGGGGCCGAGGCGGTCGCGATTGGGTGGACCGCGACCGTTCGGGGGTTGCCGAGAGGCTAGGGGATTGTGGAACAATCCGACAAGAGTTCAGGAGGTGGAACGTGACCGGAGTTTTCGACGCGCTCGCGGCCGACCGGGGTCGCATCGAACGCGCCAGCGCCGCCCAACGCGTGGCCGAGGTGCTGCGCGAGCACATCACCGAGGGCCGGCTCGCCCCGGGCACCCGGCTCTCCGAGGAGGCGCTCGGCGAGGCGCTCACCGTCTCGCGCAACACGCTCCGCGAGGCGTTCCGGCTGCTGGCCGACCAGCGGCTGGTCGTGCACGAGCTCAACCGCGGCGTGTTCGTCCGCATCCTCGAACCGGCCGACGTCGCCGACATCTACACCCTGCGCCTCGCGCTGGAGACGGCCGGGGTACGGGCCCTGCGCGCCGCGACGCCCGAGCGCCTGGCCGCGGTGCGGACCGCGCTGGCCCGCGCGGAGGACGCCGAGGCGTTCGGCGACTGGGTCACCGTCGGCACCGCCGACCTGCACTTCCACCAGGCCATCGCGGGGCTCGCCGGCAGCCGGCGGATCGACGAGTGCATGGCCCGACTGATGGCCGAGCTGCGCCTGGCCTTCGCCGCCGTCCCCTCGGCCAGCGGGCTCCACGAGCCGTTCCTGCGCCGCAACCAGACGCTCGCCGGGCTGCTGGAGGCAGGCGAGATCGACGACGCCGAGGTGGAACTGACCAGGTACCTGAACGACGCGCGCGCGGTGATCGTCCGCGCGATGACGGACGGCGCGGCGTGACACCGCCCGGAAGCACCGAAGGCATCGAAGCCACCGCAGGCACCGCAGGCACCGCAGCCACCGAGGGCGCCCCCACGACGGTCGTCGACCTCAACGCCGACCTCGGCGAGGGCTTCGGCCGCTGGACGCTCACCGACGACGACGCCCTGCTGTCCGTGGTCACCAGCGCCAACGTCGCCTGCGGCTTCCACGCCGGGGACCCCAGCACCATGCAGCGGGTCTGCGAGCTGGCCGCGGCCCGGGGCGTACGGATCGGCGCCCAGGTCTCCTACCGGGACCTCGCCGGGTTCGGCCGCCGGGCGATGGACGTCCCGCCCGACGAGCTGGCCCACGAAGTCGCCTACCAGATCGGGGCGTTGCAGGTGTTCGCCCGGGCGGCCGGAGCGGACGTGGCGTACGTCAAACCGCACGGCGCGCTGTACAACCGGACGGTGCACGACGAGGAGCAGGCCGAGGCGGTCGTCCGGGGCGTCCGCCTCGCCACCCGGGAGCAGGACCTGCCCGTGCTCGGGCTGCCCGGTTCACGGCTGCACGAGGCGGCCCGGCGGGCCGGACTGCCCGCGGTCGCCGAGGCGTTCGCCGACCGCGCCTACACCGCGCACGGCACGCTCGTGCCGCGCCGCGAACCCGACGCCGTCGTCCACGATCCCGACGCGGTCGTCGACCGCTCGGTCGCCATCGCCCGGGACGGCGAGGTCACCGCCCGCACCGGCGAGCGGATCCGGCTGCGGGCCCGCTCGCTGTGCGTGCACGGCGACACCCCGGGGGCCGCCGAGCTGGCCCAGCGGGTGCGGACCGCGCTGTGGCGGGCCGGGGTCCGGGTCGAGGCGTTCGCACCCGTACCGGAGCGGGCGGGCGGAGCTACGAGATGAACGGGATGAACCTGCGAGTCCTACGGGTCGGACCGGACGCGCTGCTGGTCGAACTCGACGGCGCCGACGAGACGTTCGCCTTCCACGCCGAACTCCAGCGCCGCCGCGCGGCGTCCGGGTTCCCGTCCGTCACGGAGGTCGTGCCGGCCGAACGCACCGTCCTGCTCGACGGCGTGGCCGATCCGGACGCCCTGGCCGCCGAACTGCCCGGCTGGCGCGTCCCGCCGCTGCGGACGAGCGCCGACGCGACCGTGACCGTCCCGGTGCGCTACGACGGCGCCGACGTGGCGGAGGTCGCCGCGCTGTGGGGCGTCGCCGAGCGGGAGGTCGCGCGGATCCACTCCGCGACCGAGTTCCGGGTCGCGTTCAGCGGCTTCTCCCCCGGCTTCGGCTACCTGACCGGCCTGCCCGAGCGGTACCGGGTGCCGCGGCGGGCCGCGCCGCGTCCCGCCGTCCCGCCCGGGGCGATCGCCCTCGCCGGCCGCTACACCGGCGCCTACCCGCGCTCCTCCCCCGGCGGCTGGCAGCTGATCGGGCACACCGACGCCGTGCTGTGGGACCCGTCCCGCGAACCGGCGGCCCTGCTCAGCCCGGGTGCCCGGGTCCGCTTCGTGATCGAGGAAGCATGAGCGGGAGGCATGAGCCGGGAAACCTCAGCGGGGACGTATCAGCGAGGGAACAGGAGGGAGGAAGCATGACCGTCACCATCACCCGCTCCGGCCTGCTGACGACCGTCCAGGACCTGGGCCGCCCCGGGCACGCGCACCTGGGCGTGCCGCGGTCCGGCGCGCTGGACCAGCCCGCCCACCGGCTGGCCAACCGGCTGGTCGGCAACCCCGCGACGGCGGCCACCCTGGAGACCACCGTGCTCGGCTGCGCGCTGCGCGTGGACCGCGCGGTGACGGTCGCCGTGACCGGAGCACCGTGCGCCGTACGGGTCGACGGGCGGCCCGCCGCCTGGGGCGCCCCGGTGCGGCTGCCCGCCGGGGCCCTGCTGGACGTGGGCCCCGCGACGCGGGGCGTGCGCAGCTACCTGGCCTTCGCGGGCGGGGTCGCCGCCGCCCCGGTCCTCGGCAGCCGCTCGACCGATCTGCTGTCGGGGCTGGGCCCCGCTCCGCTGGCACCGGGCGACGCCCTGCCACTCGGCGAGCCGGTCGGCCCGGCCGCCCGGGCGGACGTGGTGCCGACGCCGGCGCCGCCCGATCCGCTGCTCCTGCCGGTGCTGTTCGGCCCGCGCGACGACTGGTTCACGGCCGGCTCGCTCGCCGTCCTGACCGCTTCCGGCTACCGCGTCTCCCCCACCAGCAACCGGATCGGCCTGCGCCTGGACGGCCCGCCCCTGGAGCGCGCCCGCGAGGGCGAACTCCCCAGCGAGGGCATGGTCCTGGGCTCCGTCCAGGTCCCGCCGGACGGACGCCCGGTGGTCTTCCTCGCGGACCACCCCACCACCGGCGGCTACCCCGTCATCGGCGTCGTCCCCGCCGCCGCGCTGGCCGCCGCCGCCCAGGCCGCCCCGGGCACCCCGGTCCGCTTCACCCCGATGCGGCGGCGGTGAGTCGGCGCCGGGGCCCGCACCGGCAGGACGCCGAACCCGTCGAGCCCCCGCGGGCCGTTGGGGCGGCGGGGGGGCGTCGGTCCAGCCCCCCCTACGGGGCGACAACGCCCCATGCTGGATGCTGTTTTGGTGGG
>NZ_JBHYGR010000003.1:112619-120406 GCF_042738155.1 Kitasatospora sp. NPDC059088
GCGCGGGGGGGGGGGGGCCGGCGGGCGCGCCCCCCCCCCCGCCCGCCCCCCCACCCCGGGCGCCCCGGGGGCGGGGGGGCGGGGCGGGCCCCCCCCCGGACCTGCTCCCCTACGCGGGCAACACGTCCCATTCCTGGAGCTTGTTGTGGTCGGAGAACGCGCTCAGCACGGTGGTGTAGTTCCCGTTGGACTGGATGGCGTAGTCCCCGTCGAGGTACTCGGTGATGACGACCTTGTTGTCGCTCTCGTCGAGGTCCCACCACTGGGCCGGGTTGCTGATGTTGCACCGGATCAGGGGGATCGGGTCCCCGGTGGTGGCAGGCGCCTGGAGGCAGAGGTTCTTGTAGACGTTCATGATCTGGAACGCCCCCTGGGCGGTCGGGGTCAGGGTCCAGGTCTGAACGGGGCTGCCGTTGGACGGGTAGGTGAGGGGATACGTCCCGTTGGCTTTGCCGTCCAGGTTCCCGTCCACCGCCGCGTTGTAGAACCGGACGTTCTGGGACAGCTGCCGGTGGCCACTGGCCGCCGCCTGCCCCGTGGAGGCCGTCGCGCCCACGAGGGCCAGCGCTACGGCAGCTGCGGCGACGGCGACTCTGGTTGAAGAGAATCATCCCAACCGCCCTATCCACGTTAAGAGTTCGATCCGACGGTAGGTTCCGCCCGGCCGACGGAGGGCCGGGGCCGGGTCGCCCGCTACTTCCGGCCGTCGGCCCGGCGGGCGAGCCTGGTCTCCGCCTTGAGGAGGAGCGGCATCAGGGCGTAGACGACGACGGGGACGACGAGGGCGGTCATCACCAGGGTGCGCAGCGGCACGGGGAGGCTGCCGAGGTGGGGGCCGAGGAGGAGGAAGGCGGTGGTGATGGTCGGGTAGACGGCGAGCCAGGTGAGCACGGCGCGGCGGTGGACCGACGGGACCGAGGGGGCCGCGGGGGTGGCCGGGGCGACGGTGGCCCGAACGGTGGCGGGGGCTGCTGGGGTGATGGTGTCGGTGGTCATGGCGCGGGTCCTCCCCTTGGTGATCGGGCGGAGACCTCATCTCCAACCCTTCGGTTGGAGTTTGGCACGCGCGGACGCGGAAGTCCAACCATTGGGTTGGAAATTTGGGATACCCTTGGGCCATGGCCTGGGACACCGCACGCACGCAGCAGCTCCTCCTCGACGCCGCGGTCGAGGAGTTCGCCGAGTTCGGCCCGGACGGGGCCCGGATCGCCCGGGTGGCGACCCGGGCCGGGGTGAACAAGGAGCGGATCTACCAGTACTTCGGCAACAAGGAGCAGCTCTTCTCCGCCGTGCTGACGTCCGAGCTCGGCAAGCTCGCCGAGGCGGTACCGCTCGCCCCGGAGGCGGAACTGGACCTCGGCGACTACGCCGGCCGGGTCTTCGACTACCACTCGGCCCACCCGCACCTCTCCCGACTGCTGGCCTGGGAGGGACTGCAACGCGGCTCGGACGCCGAGGAGTTGGCGGCCGGGCCGGAGCGCACCGCGCACTACGCGGAGAAGGTCGCCGCCGTCGCCGCCGCGCAGCGCAGCGGCGGGGTGGCCGGGGAGGTGGATCCGGCACGGCTGATGTTCGCGGTGATCGGCCTGGTGAACGCGTGGTTCACGCTGCCGCAGATGGTCCGCCTGCTGCTCGCCGGTACGGCGGACCGGACGACGGACCGGGCGGCCCTGGTCACCCTGGTCCGCCGGCTGACGGCACCTACGGTCGGCTGACGGCGCCCGCCGCCGCCGACCCCCGGTCAGCCCCGGCGCACGGCCTGGGCGGCCTGGCGGGCGCGCCGGACGGTGCGGTGGACGCGCTGGACGGCGATGAAGCGGTTCATCGCGTCGGCCTGGGTGAGGCGGTACTTGAGCCGCAACTGGCCGTTGAGGCCGGCGATCCGCTCGGGGCCGATGGCCTGCAGCAGGCGGCTGACGTGCCGCTGGTAGACCTCCCAGTAGTTGCGGTCGCCGTCCGGGATGGACCAGAAGAACATCGGGATCTCCTCGGCCAGGCAGTTCCGGTCGTAGGCGCGCAGGTACTGCTCGGCGAAGAGGGCTTCGGGGCGGGCGAGCAGCCATTCCCGGACGAGTTCCATCGAGCGGACCCGGTCGATCAGTCCGCGCGGGTCGGTCTTCTTCTGGGTGATGGAGAGGTTGCCGTCCTCGCGGACCCGCCAGTGGTAGATCGGCTCGGAGAGCACGTCGACCCGTTCGGCGAGGAAGTGGTGGGGGACGCTGACCGGGGCGTCCTCGTACAGGATGCCCTCGGGGTAGCGGATGCCCGCGGCGTCGAAGAAGGTGCGCCGGTAGACCTTGTTCCAGGCGGTGCGGTCGGTGACCAGGGCGGGCAGTTCGCTGACGTGGGTGCGCAGCCGGGTCTCGCGGAAGGGGCGGCGGTGGGCGTGCGAGGGGGTGAGGCCGGTGGTGCGCAGGCGCATCGCGTTGCCGGTGGCGAAGTCGGAACCGGTCTGGTCGAGCGTGCTGATCATCAACTGGTAGGCGTGCGGCGGCAGGGTGTCGTCGCTGTCGACGAAGGTCAGGTACTGGGTGCCGGGGGCGAGGTGGCGCCAGCCGGTGTTGCGGGCGCCGCCGAGGCCCTTGTTCTCCTGCTGGACCAGCCGGAAGCGCCGGTCCCGGGCGGCGTACTCCTTGGCGATCACCGGGCCGTCGTCGGTCGAGCCGTCGTCGACCAGCACGCACTCGAAGTCCGTGAAGGTCTGGGCCGCGATCGAGTCCAGGCACTCCGCGAGGTAGCGCTCGACGTTGTAGATCGGGACGACGACGGACAGACGAGGGGCCATCGGACGGCCTTTCGCTCAGGAGCGGACGGGCCGGTCGGCCGGTCGGCCGCCGACCGCCGGTGACCGGCGGTGTCCCGAGCGTAGCGACCGCGCGCCGTTCACGGGCGAACAACGGGTGGCGGAGGGCGTTCGGTTCGGTGTGGCTGACGTGACGGGGGTCGACGGCCGTGGCGGGGAACCACGGCGGGAACAGGGGGAACACGGGGGGAGAACAGGGGGAGGGCCCCGGACCACCCGACCGGTCCGGGGCCCTCCTGCTCGCTCGGCGCTCAGGCGCCCTTGACGGCGGCGAAGCGGGAGGAGACGTCCTGCCAGTTGACGACGTCCCACAGACGGGTGACGTAGTCGGGGCGGACGTTGCGGTACTGCAGGTAGTAGGCGTGCTCCCAGGCGTCGAAGGCCAGCAGCGGGGTGGTGTTCTGCCCGACGTTGCCGTGGTGGTCGTAGACCTGCTCGACGATCAGGCGCTGCCCGAGCGGCTCCCAGGACAGGATGCCCCAACCGGAGCCCTGGACGCCGGTGGTGGCGGTGGTGAGCTGCTTCTTGAAGGCCTCGAAGCTGCCGAAGTGCTCGGTGATGGCGTCGGCCAGCTCGCCCTCGGGGCGGTCGCCGCCCTCCGGGGACAGGTTCTGCCAGAACAGCGAGTGCAGCACGTGGCCGGAGAGGTGGAAGGCGAAGGTCTTCTGCAGGCCGACCAGGCCGCCGAACTGCTCCTTGTCGCGCGCCTCGGCGAGCTGCTCCAGGGTGTCGTTCGCCCCCTTCACGTAGGCGGCGTGGTGCTTGGAGTGGTGCAGCTCCAGGATCTCGGCGGACATGGCCCGCTCGAGCGCGGAGTAGTCGTACGGCAGGTCGGGAAGCGAGTAGGTGCCCATCAGGACACGGCCCCTTTCGGCGGGTTGAGCGATGACGATCGTGCCGGGACAACACTATTGCGTATGAGTTGCAGGAACGAAGCATGGGCTCCTGCTTATTCCACCGTTCACATCGGGCACAATGGTCACCCGCATGTGTAATGAGTGAAGAGGGTGAGTGACTGTGACAGGGTCGCCGGTGGTCGTGCTGGGCATCGAGTCCTCCTGCGACGAGACCGGTGCCGGTCTGGTCCGGGACGGCGTGCTGCTCGGGCAGGCGGTGGCCTCCTCGATGGACGAGCACGCCCGCTACGGCGGGGTGGTGCCGGAGATCGCCGCCCGGGCCCACGTCCACGCGATGGCCCCGGTGGTGCAGGAGGCCCTGGACCGCGCCGGGCTGACGCTGCGGGACGTGGGGGCCGTCGCCGTCACCACCGGCCCCGGCCTGTCCGGCGCCCTCCAGGTCGGGGTCGCCGCCGCCAAGGGGTACGCCTTCTCGCTCGGCGTCCCGCTGTACGGGGTGCACCACCTCGCCGGGCACGTCGCCGCCGCGACCCTGGACGGCGAGCCGCTGCCCGACCCGTGCATCGTGCTGATCGTCTCCGGCGGGCACACCTCGCTGCTGCTGGTCCGCGACCTCGCCCGGGGCCGGATCGTCCACCTCGGCGACACCCTGGACGACGCGGCCGGCGAGTGCTTCGACAAGGTCGCCCGGATCCTGGGCCTGCCCTACCCCGGCGGGCCGGCCGTCGACCGCGCCGCGCGCGACGGGGACCCGGCGGCGGTACGGCTGCCGCGCCCGCTGACCGGGCCGCGGGACGACCCGTACGCCTTCTCCTTCTCCGGCCTCAAGACCGCCGCCGCCCGCTGGGTCGAGGCACGGCGCACGGCCGGCGGCAAGCCGCACGTCCCGGACGCGGCGGCCGCCCTCCAGGAGGCGATCGCGGACGTGCTCACCCGCAAGGCGGTGCGGGCCTGCACCGACCACGGGATCGACACCCTGGTGGTGGTCGGCGGGGTCGCCGCCAACTCGCGGGTGCGGGCGCTCGCCGAGGAGCGGTGCGCCGAGGCCGGGATCGCCCTGCGGGTGCCGCCGCTGCGGCTGTGCACGGACAACGGCGCGATGGTCGCGGCCGTCGGCGACCTCCTCGTCCGGGCCGGGGCCGAGCCGGCCCCGGCGGACGTGTCGGTGGACCCGTCGGCGCCGCTGGAGTTCGCGGCGCTCACCCCCCGGGCACGGTCGCTGGTCTGACGGACCGTCAGGCGAGGCGCGGCGCACGGAAGGGCACGGTTCGGTCTCGTCGACCGGAACCCCGGCTCCCGGGTCTTCCCTTTACCTGAATGAGTGTGCCATTTTACATGTCACACATCAGACCCCGTCCGTGCGCCCCCACCGCACGGCCCCCTCACGGTCCCGGAGGCCCCCACCCCATGCGTCCCTTCCGGATATCGAAGGCGAACGCGCGCAGACTGCCCGCGCTCGGCGTCGCCTTCCTCCTCGCAGCCGGCCTGTTCACCCCGCAGGCGCACGCGGCCGACCGCACCCCGACGCCCACCGCACCGGCGGCCGCACCGGCCGCCCACCCGGCCGCCCCACGCGTCGCCGCACCCGTCGCCCCGCGCGCGATCCCGGTGCCGAAGTCGCCCGACACGCCCCAGGACCCCCGCCCGCTCGCCGCCGAGAGCCACGGCAGGCCCACCGCCCCGACCGCGGCCGGTGCCGTCGGCACCGGCCGGACGGCGCGGCAGCTGACCGCCTGCGACACCGCGGCGTTCACCGGCACGTCCGGCGCCGCGCTGGTCCAGCAGGTCAAGGCGGCCGGCCTCGACTGCGTCAACACGCTGTTCACCCTCACCGGCACCGACGCCAAGGGCGCCTTCGCCGAGGCCAGGATGGTGACCGTCGCCGACGCCCTGCGCGACACCGCCGCCGCCGGCTACCCGGGCGACAACTCCACCTCCGCCGGGCAGTTGGTGCTGTTCCTGCGCGCCGGCTACTACGTGCAGTGGTACCACCCCGACGCCGTCGGCCCGTACGGCGACGGCCTGCGGACCGCGATCCGCGGCGCGCTGGACGCCTTCTTCGCCGCCCCGCACAGCAAGGACGTCACCGAGGCCAACGGCGCCACCCTGGCCGAGGCCGTCACGCTGATCGACAGCGCCCGGGAGAACGCCCGCTACACCGGCGTGGTCAAGCGCCTGCTCGACGGTTACACCGGCGGGTGGACCGGCTCGATGGCCGCCGCCGTCGGCAACACCGGGACCGTCGTCGAACGCGGCTTCGAGCTCCCCGAGTTCACCGCCGCCCTCCAGGCCGACCCGTCCTTCGCCACCACCATGGCCTCCTTCGTCACCCGCAACAGCGCCCAGCTCACCGGCTCCGACCCGGTGACCCGGATCGGCATCCAGATCGGCAACCTGGTCGCCGTCGACGGCCTCCGGGCGCAGGGCCGGCCGATCGTCAAGGACCTGGTCAACCGCTACCCGCTGGTCGGCGCCACCGCCCCGCTCACCATGAACCTGCTCTGGTTCGCGGAGCAGAAGGACGCCGGCAACTGCTCCTACTACGGCACCTGCGACGTGCCCGCCAAGCTCGTCCCGCTGGTGCTCAGGAGCGACCACACCTGCAACCCGAACCTGCGGATCCGCTCCCAGAGCATGACCGACCGGCAGAACGCCGACACCTGCACCAGCCTGGTCGGCCAGGACGCGTACTTCCACCGGGTGGCCAAGGACAACGGCCCGGTCGCCGACGACCACAACACCGGCCTGGAGGTCGTCGTCTTCGACGACTACTACAACTACAGCCTCTACGCCTGGGAGATGTACCACATCGCCGTCGACAACGGCGGCATGTACGAGGAGGGCAACCCGGCCACCCCCGGCAACCAGGCCCGCTTCATCGCCCACCAGGCCGACTGGCTGCGCCCGAGCTTCCAGATCTGGAACCTCAACCACGAGTACACCCACTACCTCGACGGCCGCTACGACATGTACGGCGACTTCGAGGCGGGCATGACCACCCCGACCGTCTGGTGGGTCGAGGGCCTGGCCGAGTACGTCTCGTACGGCTACCGGGGCGTCCACTACGACGACGCCGTCACCCAGGCCGGCAAGGGCAGCTACCCGCTGAGCACGCTCTTCGACACCACCTACGACAACGCCGACTCCACCCGGGTCTACAACTGGGGCTACCTGGCGGTGCGTTACATGCTCCAGTCGCACCCCCAGGACGTCGACGCCCTGCTCGCCGCGTACCGCACCGGTGACTGGAACGGCGCCCGCACCCTGCTCAAGACCACCATCGGCACCCGCTACGACGCCGACTTCGCGACCTGGCTCAAGGCCTGCGCCGCCGACGACTGCGGCAGCCTGCCCGCCGACCGGGCCCCGCTGTGCGCGGCCGCCGACACCCGGCAGTACGACCGGAACTGCCGCCGCGACGGCGTGGCCGCCACCACCGGCAACTACGGCTACAGCTTCCTGTACCTGCCGGCCGGGGTGAAGCAGCTGACCATCACCACCGCCGGCGGCACCGGCAACGCCGACCTGTACTACAACGGCCCTTCCTGGGCGACCACTTCGTCGTACCGGGCGAAGTCCACCGCCGCCGGGAACGGCGAGACCCTGACCGTCGCCGACCCGCCGTCCGGCTGGGTGTACTTCAGCCTGTACGCCCAGCAGGGCTTCGACGGCGTGACCGTCACCACCACGTACAACTGACCGGCGAATGCGGGAGCGAATGCCCCCACCGGAAAAGGTTATAACGATTCGGCATTCGAATGGGCTGTCAATACCCCGTAGAAATCGAACTCCGGTTGTCGAAGGGGTGTCATGATCGCCGCCGTTCGGTTAAGGTCCTGAGTCAGTTGAGCAGTTCGGCCTTCCGGACCGGAATGCCGGACCTCATCACCGGTGCGGCCACACCTATTCGTCGCACCCGTATTCCCGGAAAGGGGAAAACCATGAAGATGATCAAGGCGATCGTGAAGAAGTTCAAGCGTGACGAGGACCTCGCCAACCACGCGTGGGTGCTGCACGTCATCTGACGCACCACGGCCGGTGGGGCGGCGGCGGTTGGGGTCTCTTATACACAAATCCGAGCCCACGATACCAGAATAAATCTGGGGGGTGGGGTGGGGGGGTGTGTT
>NZ_JBHYGR010000003.1:120416-141690 GCF_042738155.1 Kitasatospora sp. NPDC059088
CCGGGGGCGCGGTCCCACTATATTTCCCGACCCCGGGCGGGGGGGGGGGCGCGCCCCCCCCCGCCCCCCCGGCGCCGTATTTCATCGGTATTCCCACGGAGGCGGGATCCTCGTGCAAGAAATGGCGCCGGAAACGGTCCGCGAACATTCCGTCGTCTACGCCCCGCGAATTCAGGACCTATTGGCCCGGGACGCGAAGGTGTTCCGCGTCGACGCCCGCACCGTCGGCGTCTCCGACGCCCGCCTGATGGCCGAGATCGTGGCGGCCCGCCCGGTGCTCCAGACCGAGCGCTCCGTCTACAAGCCCGCCGCGGGCGCCGACATCCCCCACGACAGCGCGACCCGGACGATCCGCGCCCTGGGGCAGGACGTCATGGCGGGCATCCGCACGCCACCGCCCCCGGCCCGCGGGCTGAACGGCGCCTGGCCGTACGCGCCCACCTCCTACCTGCGCCGGTGGCTGTTCGGATCCGACCCGCTGCCGGTCTCCCTGCTGGCCAAGCGCGGCATCACCCGCTCCGACACCCTCTCCCGGCTCGTCGACCGGGCCGTCACCACCTGGCCGGGCGGCGCGGGCGGGAACGGGAACAGTCCCGGAACGCCCACCGCCATGGCCGGACTGATCCGCGGCGCCGACGACCCACTGGAACGCAAGCAGGCCGTCGCCATGTACCGGCGCGCCTCCGCCACCCTCTGCGACGGCGTGGCCGCCCTGGCCGGCAACGCCCTGTGGCTGATGCGGACGGCGCCCGAACCGCACCAGGACCTCACCACCGTCCTGTGGGAGACCCTGCGCCTGCTCCCGCCCGCGTGGATGCTCTACCGCAACGGCGGGGACGCCTACGCCGGACTGCACCCGGAGATCCGCCCCGAGGACAACGTCGCGCTGCTCCCCCTGCTGATGCACCGCCACCCGGACTACTGGGCCGACCCGCTGGAGTTCCGGCCGCAGCGGTGGGAGGCGGTCGCCGACCCGGAGAAGACCCCCGGGTTCATGCCGTTCGGCTTCGACGGCGCCCGCTGCTGGGCCAAGCACCTGGTCGTCCCGCTGGCCGAACGCCTGCTCACCGTCGCCCTCGACCACGGCCTCACCATCCGCGGCCCCCGGCAGGACGCGCCCGTCCCGCTGCGCTCCCTGCTCTCCGTACGGTTCGAGGCCTCCGTCGGCAGCTGAACCGGCCGGCCCTCCCGACAGCACTGGACACACCATGGAATCGCCCACGCTCGCCGACTGGGTCGGCGACCTCGCAGGCTTCGCCGACCACCGGTGGCAGCGCGAACCCGCCGTCTTCACCCCCGCCCGGCCCGCCTCGCCGTTCGACCTCGACGCGCTGGACGCCGCCTTCGACAGCGGGCTGCTGCGCACCCCGTACCTGGAGATGGTCCGCTCCGACAAGGTGGTCCTCCCGGCCGAGGCCTTCACCA
Organism: Kitasatospora sp. NPDC059088; assembly: GCF_042738155.1. Taxonomy (NCBI): domain Bacteria; kingdom Bacillati; phylum Actinomycetota; class Actinomycetes; order Kitasatosporales; family Streptomycetaceae; genus Kitasatospora; species Kitasatospora sp. NPDC059088. Next base: position 121,842 of record NZ_JBHYGR010000003.1, read on the forward strand.
CCTCCCGCACCGTCAACGGCACCACCCACCACGGCTTCGCCGACCGCGCCAAGGTGCTCGCCCTGCTGCGCACCGGGGCGACGCTGCTGCTGCGCTGCGTCGACCAGTGGCACGGCCCGACCGGCGACCTGGTGGCCCGGCTCTCCGAGGAACTGGACCGGCGGGTGGAGGCGTTCTTCTTCCTCACCCCGGTCGGCGGCCAGGGCCTCGCGGTGCACCGCGACGACGCCGACGTGTTCGTCCTCCAGGTCGCCGGACGCAAGACCTGGTACGTCCACGACGCGCCGGCCGCCGCCGAGTGGTCGCTGGGCGAACTCCCCGACGACGAACGCTCGGCGCAGCGCCTGCACACCGTCCTCGGGCCCGGCGACGTGCTCTACGTCCCGCGCGCCTTCGCCCCCCGCGCGGTGGGCGCCGAGGGACTGTCCGGCCACCTGTCGCTGACCGTTCGCGACCTCTCCGTCCCGGACCTGCGCACGGCCCTGGACCAGCTGCTCGCCGAAGGGCTGGCGCTGCCGACCCGCCCGCTGGGCGAGCCCGCGATCGCCGCCGCCGGCGCCACCCTGCTGGACCACGCCCGGGCCCGGCTCGGCGGCATCACCTCGGAGCAGCTGCTGCGCGCCGCCCGGACGGGCCGGGCCCGGCCACCGGCCGCGACGGGCACCGACAGCTTCGCCGGGACGGCCCGGGACTGGGCGGACGAGGCCCCCGCGGGCGGGCCGGCCGGGCGCACCTGGCGGCGGCTGCGGGCCGTGGCCCGCAACGGGCGCTGAGCCGTCGGCCGACCTGCGGGGCCAGCCCCGCGGCCTGGGATCGGCGCCGACCTGCCGGGCCGTTTGGGTGGCCCGGCAGGTCAGTCGACGGGCGGGAAGACGAGGTGCTCCCCGTCCCGGACCAGGAACCGCCAGCACTCCTCGACCTTCGCGCTCGTCGGCAGGACGTCGATCCTGAGCTCGTGCTCCAGGGTGATCCGCAGGTCGCCCTCCGGCGCCCGCTCCACCGCCAGCACCCGGGGCGAGCGCCGCTCCAGGAACTCCCGCAGCGCGTCGGCCCCGGCGTCGTAGGCGAGGCGGTCGCCGCCCCCGGCCGGCACCAGGTCGTCGGAGCCGAGGTACACCTCCCCGCACTGGACGATCCGGAACGGGCACTGGGCGTGCACGGCGTACCGGCTGCCCGTCGACACCTCCCCGCCGTCGCCCCGCGGCCAGGAGACCGTCCCGCCGAAGTCGACGACGCCCATGCCGCCGAACCGGTAGACGTTCACCCACACTTCGCCGACCAGGAGCTGCAGCAGCTCGTCCTCGTCCGTCGCGTCCGGTTCGGGTTCCCCGTTGTTCAGCATGCCGTCATCGTCGTGCATCCGGGCCCGTCCGTCGCCCGAATTCCGGCCCGCCGGGCGGGCGGTGGGCAGCCGCCCGCCCGACGGGGTCACCGGGCCGGGCCCCGGCCCGGTCCCGGGGTCACGCCCCGGCCCGGCCCCCGGCCGGCCGGGGCCGGTCCGCCGCCGACCGCTGGGCGGGGACGGCGCGGTCGCGCTGGAGGTCCAGCAGCTCGCGGAACAGGCCGTCCGGGCGGGCGGCGAGTTCGGCCCAGGTGCCGGTCTGGACGATGCTGCCCTGGTCCATCACGATCACCCGGTCGGCGACCGCCGCGTTGGCGATGTTGTGGGTCACCAGCAGGGTGATCCGGCCCTCGGCGAGGCCGCGCAGGGCGTGCAGGATGCGGTGCTCGGCGCGCGGGTCGAGGTCCGAGGTGGGCTCGTCCAGGATCAGCAGCCCGGGGCTGCGCACCGTGCGGTACAGGGCCCGGGCGACGGCCGCGCGCTGCCAGCCGCCGCCGGACAGCTCGGCGCCGCCCCACCACCCCTGGGCGAGCAGGGTGCGCCAGCCCGAACGCAGCCGGCCGACCGTCTCGTCGAAGCCGGTCCGGGCCGCGGCCTCCACCACGTCCGCCATCCACCGCTCGGTGAGGTGGCCCAGGTGGACGTTCTCGGCGGCGCCGAGCGGCCAGCGGGCGAACTCCTGCGGCACCCGGGCGACCCGGGACCACATGCCGTCCGCGTCCAACTCCTCGACCGGCACGCCGTCCCAGGTGATCCGGCCGGACTGCGGCAGGTAGAGGCCGGAGAGCAGCTTGAGCAGGGTCGACTTGCCGCTGCCGTTCTGCCCGATCACGGCCACCACCTCGCCGGCCCGCAGGGTCAGGCTGACCCCGCGCAGGGCGGGCTCCTGCTGCTCGCCCGGGTAGGCGTGGCTCAGCCCGGTCACCTCGACCAACTGCGGTGCTCCCGGCACCAGTTCGCCGCGGTCGATGCGGTGGCCGCCGGCCTCGTCCAGGAAGGTGAAGTAGTCGTCCAGGTAGAGGCCCATCCGGTACAGCCGGGCGCCGTTGCCGACCAGGCCCTGCAGCCCGGAGGAGGCGGTGCGCAGCGCGAAGGTGGCGGTGCCGGCGGCGGCCAGGTCGATCCGGCCGGAGGCCACCAAGTAGAGCAGGGTGCCCCAGATCAGAGCGCTGCCGGCCCCGGTGCCGAGCGCGGCCAGCAGCGAGACCTTGGCCGCCTGCCGGGTGGCCCGGTCGGTGGCGGCGACGATCTTGGCCTCGGCGCGGCGGTACTTGGCCATCAGGAAGGGCGTGACCTGGTCCGAACGGACCTGGTCGGCGCGGGTCTTGTCGATCAGGAACCAGCGGTAGACGCGCAGCGCGCCGCGGTCCTCGTTGGTGACCACCGCGGCCAGGTAGTGGATCCGGGCGGTGCGCACGGCGGCGACGGCGGTCGGCACCGAACCGAGCAGCAGCAGCGGCACCAGCCAGGGGTGCAGCGTCGCCAGCACGCCCGCGGCGGCGGCCAGCGAGACGGTGGAGGCGATCACGTCCTGGGCGTTGGAGAGCAGGTCGGGCGTGGTCGAGGCGCCCCGGTCGGCGGCCTCCCACTGCTCGTTGTAGGCGGGTTCGTCGTACGCCTCCAGCTCGGCGGCGCACCCGGCGGCGATCAGCGCCAGCTCCGCCTCCCGGGTGATCCGGGGCGACACCCGGCCGGACAGGCCCACCACCGCGATGCCCAGGACGGCCCGCAGCCCGGCCGAGGCGGTCAGCAGGAGCAGGGAGGGCGTGGCGGTGCGCAGGTGCTCGGCCACCGGCCCGGGCACGAGCAGGGCGCCCAGGGTGCCGGTGGTGGCGTACAGCGCGAGCGCCCCCGCCACCCCGGCCAGCGCCTGGCAGACCAGCAGCAGCACGGTGGACGTGCGGTCCGCCGCCCAGGCCAGCGCCAGCGCCCGGCGGACCAGGTGGGGCAGGCGGCGCAGCATCGCGCCGGTGGACATCGACGCGCCCGCCTCGGCGCGGCGGTCGCCGGGGAAGCGCAGGTGCAGCTCCTCGTCGTGCTCGGCCCCGGCCGGGGACTTCTCGGCCAGGGGCTTCGTGGGCTTCACGACCTGTTTCGACACGGTGTTCCTCCCAGGTACGGCGGCCGACGGCCGCAGCGGTCCCGCACGCGGGCAGCCCTCACCGCGGGGTGGGCGCGGTGGGTCGGCAGCGGTGCCGGAGGGCACGCTGCGGAGGTCGGGCTGCCGGTGCGGACCCCGATCCTGGCAGCGGCCGACGGGCCCGTCCGGCGTGTCCCGCCCGCTCTCACCCGATCCGGGCGATTCCGTGTCGGCGACGGCGAGTTGGTGGATGTCGATCACCGGGACGCTCCGCGATGTTCGATTCGCGGCGGGCCCGGGCGGACCGGCGGCGGCTCATCCGCTCATCGGACGGCCACCCCACCCGCTCCGGGTCGGCGGGACGCTTCCTGTGGCCGGGTGGCGCGCCGAAGGTCACGATGGAGGCCCGAGCCGCCCCCAGCCCGATCGGAGTGCGATGAGCGAGCAGCACAACGTCGTCCTGCTGACCTTTCCCGACGGCGACGCCTGGCGTCCCGCGTTCGACGAGGCGCAGCACCTGCCGGGGCTGCGGTACGCGGCGGCGATGGAGCGCAGTGCCGACGGCCTGCTGGAGATCAAGGACACCTTCACCCGGGGAGCCGGGGTGGCCACGGTCGGGTCGGGGGTGCTGGGCGGCCTGGTGGGGCTGCTCGGCGGGCCCGTGGGCGTGCTGCTCGGCTTCGCGGCGGGCGCGGCGCTCGGCAACGCGGCCGAGGAGCGCGCGGCCTCGGAGGGCGGCGCCGCGCTGATCGTGCTGTCGCCCCGGGTGCCGGACGGCGGGGCGCTGGTCGCCGTGGAGGTGCGGGAGGCCTCGCCCGGCCCGGCGGACGAGCTGGCCGCGAAGCACGGGGCGAGCGTCGAGCGGATCGACGAGCACGCCTTCACCGAGCAGGTCCGGGCTGCGGAGCGGAAGGCCGAGGAGAGCCGGAAGGCCGAGGAGGGCCGGGCGGACGAGGAGTCCTGAGCCCCCCGGCCCGCCCGGGGGCTCACTCCGCCCGCAGCGCGTCCGCCGCCCGCCGCAACTTCCGTACCGCGCCGGGCGTACGGGCTCCGGCGTCATCCTTGCGGGGTAGTCGTCAGGTGCAGCGGCTGCCGCCGCTCGCGGGGCTGTCCCCGACGGCGGCCGACCGCCACAATGACCCGGTGATCAACCACCCCACCGTGCGGCGGCTGCTGGACGGCGGCGCCGACGACGCGCCGCCCCCGCCCCGGCCCACCCGGCGCGGCCAGGCCTTCGACCTCGCCCTGGCCCTGTTCCTGGCCTCCGTCTGCGGCCGCTACGCCGTCGTCGCGGCCCACGCGCACGGCCAGTACGGTCCGGGCGGGCACGGATCGCCCTGGCACGGGATGCTGCTGCTGGTCCCCGTCGTCCCGCTGCCGCTGGTGCTGCGCCGGCGCCACCCGCTGGCGGTGCTGTGGACGGTGCTGGCGGCCGCCCTGCTGGTGCGGTCGCAGCACGAGGACATCGCGTTCTGGGCGGGCGTGGTGGTGATCGTCGCCGCCTACGGCGCGGCCGCCTACGGGCGCCGCCCGAAGGCCGTGCTGCTCGGCCTGGCGGCCGCCACCGCGGCCCTGGTGGTGCTCTTCGACCACGCCCTGCTGCCGCACTTCCAGAACTGGGTGATCGCCGTGCTGGTGCTGGTGCCGGTGCTGGCGGTCGCCTACGAACTGCGGATGTGGCGGCGCCGGGTAGAGGAGGGCCGGGAGCGGCTGACCGCCCTGGAGCGCGAGCAGCTGACCGCGCTGGACCGCGCGGTGGACCTGGAACGGGCCCGCATCGCCCGGGAGTTGCACGACGTGGTCACCCACAACGTGAGCATGATGACGATCCAGGCCGGGGCCGCCCGCAAGATCCTGGACACCGCTCCGGACAGGGCCCGCGAGGCGATGGCCGCGGTGGAGGCCGGCGGGCGCGCGGCGATGACCGAACTGCGCCAGGTGATGGGGCTGTTGACCATCGACTCGGAGACCGGCGGCGATCCCGCGACCACCGCCGACCTCAGCCCGCAGCCCGGCCTCGGCCGACTCGACTCCCTGGTGGAGGGCGTGCGCCGGGCCGGCCTGCCGGTGGAGCTGACGGTGCGCGGGGAGCGCCGGACCGTCCCGCCCGGGGTCGAACTGGCCGCCTACCGGGTCGTCCAGGAGGCGCTCACCAACACCGTCAAGCACGCGGGCGGCGCCGCCGCCGCGGTGACCGTCGACTACGCCGCCGACCACCTCACGGTGGAGGTCACCGACACCGGCGGCCGCCCCACCGGCGCCGCCGCCACCGGCAACGGGCGCGGCCTGCTCGGTCTGCGCGAACGCCTCGCCGTCTACGGCGGCACCCTGCACACCGGCCCCCGGCCGCGCGGTGGCTACCGCGTCAAGGCCTCTATACCGCTGGAGAGTTGAGAGTTGACTGACGCCGTGGAGCAGCACCCGATCCGCGTGGTGGTCGCCGACGACCAGGCCCTGGTCCGGATCGGCTTCCGGCTGATCCTGGAGTCCGAGGGGATCGAGGTGGCCGCCGAGGCCGAGGACGGCGAGCAGGCCGTCGCCGCCGTCCGCCGCACCCGGCCGGACGTGGTGCTGATGGACATCCGGATGCCCGGCCTGGACGGCCTGGAGGCCACCCGGCGGATCCTGGCCGGCCGGCTCCAGCTCTCCGAGGCGACGGTGAAGACCCATGTGGCCCGGATCCTGGGCAAGTTGGGGCTGCGGGACCGGGCCCAGGTGGTGGTCGCGGCGTACGAGACCGGGCTGGTCAGCGCGGGCGCGCCGTAAGGGCGGAAGGGCGTAGGGGCGTAGGGGCGGAGGGGCGTAAGGGCGGAGGGGAACGCCGCAACGACGCACGGGAGCACGGGAGTTGGTCGACAACCCCCGGGCTCCCGCCGTCATCGGCTACCGCGTCACACCAGGTCGAAGCGGTCCGCGTTCATGACCTTGACCCAGGCCGCGACGAAGTCCTCCACGAACTTCTCCTTGGCGTCGTCGGCCGCGTACACCTCGGCGACGGCGCGCAGTTCGGAGTTCGAGCCGAACACCAGGTCGGCGCGGGTACCGGTCCACTTGACCGCACCGGAGGCGTCCCGGCCCTCGAAGGTGTGGGCGTCCCCCGAGGCGGAGGACCAACTGGTGCCCAGGTCCAGCAGGTTGACGAAGAAGTCGTTCGTCAGCACGCCCGGGGTCTCGGTCAGCACACCGTGCGCGGACTGCTGGTGGTTGGCGCCCAGCACGCGCAGACCGCCGACCAGCACGGTCAGTTCGGGCGCGCTCAGGCCCAGGAGGTTCGCCTTGTCCAGCAGCAGGAACTCGGCCGGCAGCCGGTTGCCCTTGCCGACCCAGTTGCGGAAGCCGTCCGCCTTGGGCTCCAGCGCGGCGAAGGACTCGATGTCGGTGAGCTCCTGCGGGGCGTCCACCCGGCCGGCCGCGAACGGCACCTCGACGGCCAGCCCGGCCGCCTTGGCCGCCTGCTCGACGCCGACGCCGCCGGCCAGCACCACCAGGTCGGCCAGCGAGACCTGCTTGTCGCCGGCCTGCGCGTTGAAGTCCCGCTGCACGCCCTCCAGCGCCCGCAGGACACCGGCCAGCCGGTCCGGCTCGTTGACCTCCCAGCCGGCCTGCGGCTGCAGCCGGATCCGGCCGCCGTTGGCACCGCCGCGCTTGTCGCTGCCGCGGAACGAGGAGGCCGCGGCCCAGGCCGCGGAGACCAGCTCGGAGACCGACAGGCCGGTCCCGGCGATCCGCCGCTTGAGGTCGGCGACGTCCGCGGCACCGACCTGCTGGTACGAGACGGCCGGCAGCGGGTCCTGCCAGAGCAGGTGCTCGGCCGGGACCTCCGGGCCGAGGTAGCGCACGACCGGGCCCATGTCGCGGTGGGTCAGCTTGTACCAGGCGCGGGCGAAGGCGTCGGCGAACTCCGCCGGGTTCTCCAGGAAGCGGCGCGAGATCGGCTCGTACACCGGGTCGAAGCGCAGCGACAGGTCGGTGGTGAGCATGATCGGGGTGTGCCGCTTGGCCGGGTCGTGGGCGTCCGGCACGGTGCCCTCGCCGGCGCCGTCCTTCGGCTTCCACTGGTGGGCGCCGGCCGGGCTCTCGGTGAGCTCCCACTCGTAGCCGAACAGGGTCTCGAAGAAGCTGTTGTCCCAGGTGATCGGGGTGGCCGTCCAGATGCCCTCGAGACCGCTGGTGATGGCGTCGGCGCCGACGCCGGTGCCGTAGCCGCTCTTCCAGCCGAGGCCCTGCTGCTCCATCGGCGCGGCCTCCGGGTCCGGGCCGACGTTGTCCGCCGGGCCGGCGCCGTGGGTCTTGCCGAAGGTGTGGCCGCCGGCGATCAGCGCGACGGTCTCCTCGTCGTTCATCGCCATCCGGTAGAAGGTCTCGCGGATGTCGCGGGCGGCGGCGATCGGGTCCGGGTTGCCGTTGGGGCCCTCGGGGTTGACGTAGATCAGGCCCATCTGGACGGCGGCCAGCGGGCTCTCCAGCTCGCGGTCGCCGGTGTAGCGCTCGTCGCCGAGCCAGGTGGTCTCGGGGCCCCAGTAGACGTCCTCGTCGGGCTCCCACTCGTCGACCCGGCCGCCGCCGAAGCCGAAGGTCTCGAAGCCCATGCCCTCCAGCGCGACGTTGCCGGTCAGGACGATCAGGTCGGCCCAGGACAGGCTGCGCCCGTACTTCTTCTTCACCGGCCACAGCAGTCGGCGGGCCTTGTCCAGGCTGGCGTTGTCCGGCCAGCTGTTCAGCGGGGCGAAGCGCTGCTGGCCGCCGCCGGCGCCGCCGCGGCCGTCGCTGATCCGGTAGGTGCCGGCGCTGTGCCAGGCCATCCGGATCATGAACGGACCGTAGTGGCCGAAGTCGGCCGGCCACCAGGGCTGCGAGGTGGTGAGCACCTCCTGGATGTCCCGCTTGACGGCGGCGAGGTCCAGGGCGCTGAACGCCGCGGCGTAGTCGAAGTCCGCGCCGAGCGGGTTGGCGACGGCGGGGTTCTTGGCGAGGATCTTGAGGTTCAGCCGCTCCGGCCACCACTGGCGGTTCCCGCCGCCCTGGGTGGGGTGGAGCGCGCGCCCGTGGTTGACCGGGCAGCCGCCCGCGCTCGCCTCTACACCGGTTGCATCGTGGTTCTCAGACATGGGAATCCTTCCGTACAAGGCGGATCACGGTGTCTATCTGCTACCTACGGCACCTACTGCTGCTATTCGGCACTGCCGTTACCCAGGCTAGCGCCGGAGCCGATCCTACGATGGACGTAGTCCAAGTCAAGAAAGACACCAAACCCCCGTCCGGCCGAGGTCGGAGGCCTCAGGACCGGCATTGGTAAACTCCGGTCTTCCCCCATGACCTGAATAGGTGAACCGTGATGAGTGACCTGCTGGAGCGGCTGCGCGAGCGCGGCTGGCGCCTCACCTCCCAGCGGCGTGTCGTGGCCGAGGTCCTGGACGGCGAGCACGTGCACCTGACCGCCGACGAGGTGCACGCCCGCGCGGCCGAGCGCCTCCCGGAGATCTCCCGCGCGACGGTGTACAACACCCTCGGCGAGCTGGTCACCCTCGGTGAGGTCATCGAGGTGTCCACGGACGGGCGCGCCAAGCGCTACGACCCCAACGCCCACCACCCGCACCAGCACCTGGTCTGCACCGGCTGCGGCGCCATCCGGGACGTCCACCCCCTGGGCGACCCGCTCGCCGACCTCCCGGCGGAGCAGCGGTTCGGCTTCGCCGTCTCGGGCGCCGAGGTCACCTACCGGGGCCTCTGCCCGGCCTGCGCGGGCTGAGCCGGCCCACCGGCGGAGCGCGCCGTCACCCCGGAACCGTCCAGCGCACCGGCAGGCTCTTGAGGCCGTTCTGGAAGTTGGACACCAGGCGCCGCGGCGGCCGGTCCGGGTCGAGCTCCAGCCCCGGGAGGCGGTCGAGCAGGTGGCGCAGCGCCGACCGCAGCTGCAGGCGGGCGAGCCGGGCGCCGACGCAGAAGTGCGGGCCGTACCCGAAGCTCACGTGGTCGTTCGGGGTGCGGGAGACGTCGAAGCGGTCCGGCTCCGGGAACACGGCCTCGTCCCGGTTCGCCGAGGCGTGGTGGACCACCACCTTGTCGCCCCGGCGGACCGGCTGCCCGGCGATCCGGGTGTCCCGGGTCGCGGTGCGGCGGAAGTGCACCACGGGCGGCCAGCAGCGCAGCATCTCCTCCACCGCCGACGGGACCAACTCCGGCCGCTCGCACAGGAGTCGGTACTGGTCCGGATGGCTGAGCAGGGTGTGCAGGCCGCCCGGCAGGCCGTTGCGCACGGTCTCGTTCCCGGCGACGGCGAAGAGGAAGAACATCGTCTCGAACTCGGCGGCGCTCAGGCCGGCGTCCCGCATGCGGGCGACGATGCTGCCCGGCGGCGGCTGTCGGGCGAGCGCGTGGGCGTAGGCGAACATGTCGGCGAGGGCCGCGCGGGAGCGCGGGTTGAGCGGGCGGCCGTCAGGGGCCGTGGGAGTGGTCGGCCGGTGGTCGAGCGCGGCGCGTCCCACGGCGGTGAGCCGGGACGGGTCGGCGGTACTGGACCGGGCGTACTCCGGGTCCTGGTAGCCGATCACCCGGTTCGACCAGTCGACCAGCAGCTGCCAGTCCTGCTCGGGCACGCCCAGGACCAGGGCCAGCGTCCACACGGGCAGATCGGCGGCGAGCGGCACGAAGTCGGCTTCGCCCAGGGGGCGGATCGCGGCGACCAGTTCGGCCGCGCGCCCCTCGACGGCGGCGGTCAGCCGGTGCAACGCGCGCGGGGTGAAGGCGGCGGTGACGATCCGGCGCAGCCGGGCGTGGTCCGGCGGGTCCTGGTTGAGCATCATGGTGCGGACGAAGGCCAGGTCGGCGGGGGTGTCCGGGTCGCGGATCTGGGTCGCCCCGAGGTGTGAGGAGAACAGCTCCGGGCTGCGCAGCACGTGCTTCACGTCCGCGTGCCGCAGCACCGCCCAGTAGCCCGGCCCGGCCGGCCAGTCCCCCACCGCCGGCTCCTCCACCCAGCAGACCGGGGCCTCGGCCCGCAGCTCGCGGAACAGCCCGTACGGAACGCCCTCGGCGTACGTCCCGGGCAGGAAGATCCGGTTCACCCGCGCCTGGTCCAGTGCCACGGTGACCGACCGTACTGCGTCGCGGTTGCGGCGATCAACCGGTGGGATCCCGTAAGGTCGGCCAATGGCCAAGTACTTCGACGTGCACCCCGAATCCCCCCAGCCGCGCACCATCAGCACCGTGGCCGACAGCCTCCGCTCCGGAGCCCTCATCGCGTACCCGACCGACTCCTGCTTCGCGCTCGGCTGCCGTCTGGACAACCGCGACGGGCTGGAGCGGATCCGGTCCATCCGGCGCCTCGACGACCGCCACCACTTCACCCTGGTGTGCGAGGACTTCGCTCAGCTGGGGCAGTTCGTCCAGCTCGACAACAACGTCTTCCGGGCCGTCAAGGCCGCGACGCCGGGCAGCTACACCTTCATCCTCCCCGCCACCAAGGAGGTGCCGCGCCGGCTGATGCACCCCAAGAAGAAGACCGTGGGGGTGCGGATCCCCGACCACGCCGTCACCCGGGCGCTGCTCGCCGAACTGGGCGAGCCCCTCCTCTCCAGCACCCTGATCCTCCCCGGCGAGGACGAGCCGATGACCCAGGGCTGGGAGATCAAGGAACGCCTCGACCACGTGCTGGACGCCGTGGTGGACTCCGGCGACTGCGGCACCGAGCCGACCACGGTCATCGACTTCTCCAGCGGCGAGGCCGAGATCACCCGCCGGGGGGCCGGCGACACCGCGCGCTTCGAGTGAGGGCCCGGCGGCCGGGGCCGGGGGGCCCGGCCGCCCGGCTGCCCCCGGCTCAGCGGTGGCGGAGGTCCACGAACGAGCCCACCAGCCCACCGAGGGCGATCGCCGGGATCAGCGACGCGTCCCACGGCTGACCACCCGCCGGCCCGGAGGCCGCCACCAGGGCGGCGACCGCCAGCGCCGTCGCCCGCCCCGCAGTCGACTGCGGAATCAGCGGCGAGGGCTTGCCGTTTCGCCGCTCACGGGCCAGTTTGATGACGAGCAGGAGCAGTGCGACTGCGAGCAGTGGCGGCACCATGTCGTGGGTCATGCCGCCAGGATGTCATGGACGGTGATGAGTTGATCGAGTTGGGTGGGGTCATCGATCCGCAGGAAGGCCGCCTCGACGGCCAGTTGGAGCTCGGGCCCGCGCAGCCAGGCCGCGAAGGTCCGGTACGCGGCTCCCCGTTCGTCCCAAAGGGCGTCCCGCGGTTCGAGCTCACCGCCGAGGGCGAACTCGTACAGGCGCTCCACGGCCACGGGGCTCGCGAGCCGGGCCCATTCTGTTAGGCCCTCTCCGGCCGCCGGTCCCGTCCGGATCGGCGGCCCCCAGGCCACTGAGCACGGCCTCGGTGTCCCCGCACTGCCGGGCGTCGTGCAGGACGTCCGGCCACAGGGCGTCGAGGAGCCGGCGCAGGTACGGCGCCTCCGGCCAGTCCTGCCAGCCGGCCTGCGCCAGCTTGCGGCAGACCAACGGCACGTCGGGCCAGGCGAGTTCGCCGGTCAGGACGAGCTGGAGGATGCGCGGCGCGAAGTAGCGCAGGTCGGCGGGCGAGCCGACGGTGTTCAGCACGGAGGCGGCGTAGGGTCCCAGTTCCTCGGGCGTCAACTGCGCGCGGGGCGCGCCCAGGAGGCGGTCCAGCCCGGCCCGGGAGGCGCAGCAGGGGCAGGCGTCGATGCGGCTCGGCCGCGGGGCGGTCGAGAACGCCTCGGGGAGACCGGTGACCAGGTGCTGCAGTGCGGTGCCGTCCGTCATGGCCGCCATTCAACAGGTCCGCCGGGACGGGCGTGGGTGCGTTTCGGCCGGGCTGGACCAGGCACGCGTCGGCCCGGGGTTGCGCAGGGCCAACCCGGGTGTGGGGGAACAGATCCGATCGGCGTGTGGTTGGGGCAGGGCGACGGCCAAGGACGGCACTCGCGAAGGGGCTTACCCATGAAGATCGGCATCATCGGCGCGGGCAACATCGGCGGTAACCTCACGCGGCGGCTGACGGCTCTCGGGCACGAGGTCTCGGTGGCGAACTCGCGCGGGCCGGAGTCGTTGCGGGCGCTGGTCGAGGAGACGGGCGCGAAGGCGGTGACGGCCGCGGAGGCGGCGCACGGCGCCCAGGTCGTGGTGGTGACGGTGCCGTTGAAGAACGTACCGGGCCTGCCCGCGGGGCTGTTCGACGGCGCCGCCGAGGGGCTCGCGGTGATCGACACCGGCAACTACTACCCGAAGGAGCGCGACGGCCGGATCGACGCGATCGAGGACGGCGGGCTGACGGAGAGCCGCTGGACGGAGCAGCACCTGGGCCACCCGGTGGTGAAGGTGTTCAACGGCACCTACGCGCAGGACCTGCTGGACCGCCCGCGCCCGGCGGGCGACCCGGAGCGCCTCGCCGTGCCGGTCTCCTCGGACGACGAGGCGGCGAAGGCCGTGGTGCGGGCGCTGGTCGACGAGTTGGGCTTCGACACCGTGGACGCCGGCGGCATCGACGAGTCCTGGCGCCAGCAGCCGGCCACGCCGGTGTACGGGCTGCGCGCCGGGGTGGCGGCGGTCACCCGGGCGCTCGCGGAGGCGTCCCCGGAGCGCCCGGAGGCGCACCGGGCCTGAGGCACCGCGGCGGGGCCCGGCCGCTCAGGGCTCCGTCGGCAGGGCCCCGCCGGTCAGGGCTCCGTCGGTCAGGGCTCCGCCGGTCAGGCCGAACTCGCCCGCACCACCAGTTCGGTGGGCAGCTCCAGGCCGCCCGTCGGCGCGGCCCCGCCGTGCACCTGGTCCAGCAGCCGGGTGACCAGCCCGGCCGCCAGGGCCCGCAGCGGCAGCCGGACCGAGGTCAGCGGCGGGTGCAGGTGGCGGCAGAGCGGTGAGTCGTAGAACCCGGTGACCGCCACCCCGGCGGGCCCGACCGCCGCCCCCTCGGCCCGGATCGCCTCGTACGCGTCCAGCGCCAGCAGGTCGCTGCCCGCGGCGACGGCCGTCGGCCGGTCGGGCCCGCGCAGCAGCTCCCGCACGGCCGCCACCCGCCCGGCCGTCGGCGCCGCCTCCGACGGGGCGACCGCCGTCAGGCCCAGCCGGCGCGTCTCGGCGAGGAAGCCCGCCCGCCGGGCCGCCATCCAGGGCAGGTCCTCGGCGGCGCCGAGGTAGCCGATCCGGCGGTGGCCCCGCGCCGCGAGGTGCCGCACGACCGCGGCCATCGCCGCGTCGTTGGCGATGTCCGCCCAGTGCTGCGGCTCGCCCGGTCCGGTCCGGCCGAAGCTGACGAAGGGCACGCCCAGCCCGGCGACGTGGGCGATCCGCCGGTCCTCGGTCAGGACGTCCGCCAGCACCAGCCCGTCGACCTGCCGGGCCGCCACCAGTTCGTCGATGGCCGCCACCGGGTCCGCCGCGGGCGGGGCGGGCCGGAACAGCAGCACCCGCTGCCCGCGTTCCCCGGCCGCGTCGACCAGGGCCTCCAGGAAGCCGGCCATCAGCGGGTTGGGGTCGAGCGGGTCGTCCACCGGCGCGAGGTAGCCGATGGTGCGCCGGGCGCCGCTGCGCAGCGACCGGGCCGACTGGTCGGGCTGGTAGCCGAGTTCGCGGATCGCCGTGCTGACCCTGGTCAGCGTCTCGGCGCGGACCCGGTGCGGGGCGTTGAGCGCGTTGGAGACGGTCTGCCGGGAGACCCCGGCCGCGCGGGCGACCTCCTCGATGGTGGTGGCGCCACGGCGCGGTCGGTGCGCTCCCTCGGGCATGCGGGTCCTCCGGTCGTTGGGTCAGGGGCGGCGCAGCGACAGCAGCCCGCCGCGCGGCACCGCGAGGGTGTCCGTCCAGTCGAGGTCGATCTCGTCCTGCCGGACGATACGCCCCCGGGCGTCCTGGACGGTGGCGGTGGCCCTGCCGCTGCCGCCCACCAGCCGGACGTCCGGGTCGGCGTCGGCGTTGGCCACCAGCAGGGTGTGCCAGTCGTCCGCCGAGACGTCCACCGGCAGCGCCGCGTACCGGGCGACCACGACCGTCCCCTCCCCGCGGGCGGTGACCAGCGGGTATCCGAGGTCGGGCCGGCTGGGGAGCAGTTCGCCGCGCTGCAGGGTGTCGAGGTGCTCGCGGAACACCCCCAGCCAGAAGGCGATCGCCTCGCGCTGCCCGGGGTCCTGCGCGGCGAGGTCGACGGAGATCTGGGGCACCGAGAAGAGCACGTTGACCAGGTGGCAGGCGATCTGCTCGGGCGGCTCGGCCGGGTGCCACATCAGCATGTCCGCGTGCACCGGCACCGGCCCGGCGGCCAGCCGCACGTCGACGGTGCGCTGCCGGTTCTCCTGCGGGCTGAGCGGGCAGTCGGTGGCCCGGATCATGGTGGCGTACGGCCACAGGGCGGGGCTGACGTACGGCTGCCGGTGCTCGATCATCGCGTCCGGGTGGGCGGCGGTGGTCCGGGCCCGGATCGCGGCGAGCAGCCGCTCCACGCCCTCGGCCACCTCGGCGCAGTCCGCCTCGGGGCCGGGCCCGGGGGCGTCGGGGCGCTCGGCGGCGCGGGCGAAGGAGTCGACGAAGTCGACCTTGAGCCCGTCCATGCCCCACTCCTCGACGGCCCGGGCCAGCCGGTCGGTGAGGAACTCGCGGACCTCGGGGTAGCGCGGGTCGGCGACCACCGCGCCCAGGTGGGGGACGTCGGCGAGGGCGTGCCGGCCGATCTTCCGGTAGGCGGCGCTGTCCTTGCCGATGAACGGCAGCGCGTACCAGAGCAGGTAGCGGACGCCGAGGTCGTGGACGCGCCGGACGTGCTCGGCGGTGTCGGGCAGCGAGACGGGCTCCCAGTCGCCGCAGTGGGCGTAGCCGCGGGTGCGGTCGGCGGTCATCCAGCCGTCGTCGACGATGATCACGTCCAGCCCGAGGGCCTTGCCGAGCGCGGCCTGGGCCTCGATCCGCTCGGGCGAGACGTCCTGGTGCATCGCGTACCAGGTGGAGTAGGCGGGGCGGCGGGCGTCCTCCGGGACGACGACGGTACGGCCCTCGCCCCACCAGGCGGTCAGGTCGGCCAGGCAGCGGGCGAAGTGCCGGCCCGAGGTGTCGATCCGGACGGTGATCCGGCCGGCAGCCTGGGCCCAGCAGCGGAAGTCACCGGTCTCCTCGACCACTCCGGCCCCGACCAGCACCTCGGTCTGCTCGGCCGCGAAGGCGCAGACCGCGGTGTCCCCGGTGCCGACCAGCGCGGCGATCGGGGCGCCGGCGGCGGGGCCGGTGCGGCGCGGGGCGCTCCAGGCGGCGGGCAGCCAGCCGGTGCCGCGCGGTTCCGGGGTCCAGAAGGAGGTGACGTCCACGCAGGGCACCCGCCACTCGATCCGGACCTCGGCCGGGCCCTCGGCGCTCACCTCGACCACGCCGTCGGCGACCTCCCGGACGGTGGCGGTGCCGCTCGCCCGCAGGTCCAGGCCCCGGGCGTGGGGCAGCGGGTGGAGCGCTCCGGGGGCGGGGGCGTGCGGCTCCCAGACCTCGGCCGTGCTCCCGGCCGTAGTCCCCGCTGCGGTGTCGGCCGCGGTCCCCGCTGCGGTGTCGGTCTCGGTCATGCCGCTCAGCCCTTCGTCGCGCCGGCCAGCAGGCCGGAGATGAACTGCCGTTGGAGGACCAGGAAGAGGACCATCATCGGCAGGGTGGAGAGCGCGGTCCCGGAGAGGATCGCGCCGTAGTCGGTGGTGCTCTGGTTGCCGTACAGGGTCGCCAGGGCGACCGGCAGGGTGTGCATGCCGGGGCTGCGCAGGGCGATCAGCGGCCAGACGAACTGGTTCCAGGAGCCCAGGAAGAGGAAGATCGAGAGCGCGGCGAGCACCGGCCGCATCACCGGGACGACGACGTTCCACAGCACCCGGAACTCGCCCGCGCCGTCGACCCTGGCGGCGTCCAGGAGTTCGTCCGGCAGGCTGCTCAGCGACTGGCGCATCAGGAAGACCGCGAAGGGCACGCACAGCCCGGGCAGGATGATCGCCTGGTAGGAGTCGAGCAGGCCGAAGTCCGTCATCATCGTGAACAGCGGTACCAGCATGACCTGTTCGGGCACCACCAGGGTGGAGAGCAGCAGCGCGAACAGCAGGGTGCGGCCGCGGAAGCGGAACTTGGCGAAGGCGTAGCCGGCCAGCAGGGCGACGACCAGGGCGCCGAGGGTCTGGATCCCGGCCACCAGCAGGGAGTTGCCGAGCACCCGGAGCAGGCCGATCCGCTGGTCCAGCCGGTGGAGGTTGTCGCCGAGGCCCCCGCCGGGCAGCAGGTGCGGCGGCCAGTCGAAGATCTCGGTGTCCTTGCGGGTGACGGAGACCAGCAGCCAGTAGAAGGGGGCGACCGAGAAGCCGGTGAGGCCCGCCAGGAGGAAGGTCAGCGGCCAGCCGCGGAGGTTCCTGGGGTTCATCCGTCCCTCTCCCCCATCAGGCGCATCTGGACCGCGCCCAGCACGGCCACCAGCAGGGTGAGCGCGTAGGCGATGGCGGAGGCGTAGCCGAAGTCGAAGTAGCGGAAGCCGTTCTGGTACAGGTACATGGAGACGGTCAGGCTCGCGTTGTCCGGGCCGCCGCCGGTCAGCACGTACGGCTCGTCGAAGAGCTGGAGGGTGCCGATGGTGGAGAGCACGACGGTGAACAGCAGCAGCGGGCGCAGGGCCGGGACGGTGATCGCGGTGAAGCGGCGGACCGCACCGGCGCCGTCGACCATCGCGGCCTCGTACAGCTCCCTCGGGACGGACTGCAGGCCGGCCAGGTAGATGACGGCGTTGTAGCCGGTGTAGTGCCAGGTCAGCACCAGGACGACGGACATCCGGGCCCAGAACGGCTGCCCCAGCCAGTCGACGGCGGGCAGGCCGACGGCGTGCAGCAGCCAGTTGACCGCGCCGTCGTCGCGCTTGAGCAGGAAGGCGAACATCACGCCGGTGGCGACCAGGCCGGTGACGGCGGGCATGAAGACGCCGAGCCGCCAGACGGCCCGCCAGCGCACCAGGGTGGAGTTGATGCCGACGGCCAGCAGCAGGGCCAGCCCGAGCATCAGCGGGACCTGTACGACGAGGATCTCGCCGGTGTTGCGCAGGGCCGTCCAGAACAGCGGATCGTCCAGCAGGCGCCGGTAGTTGGCGAGGCCGGCGGGGCGGGCGGCGGGGCCGGAGCCGGTGGTGAAGGAGAGCAGCAGCGAGTCGACGATCGGGTAGGCCTTGAACACGCCGAAGGTGATCAGGGCGGGGGCGAGCAGCAGGTACGGCAGGGCGGTGCGGCGCAGCCGGGCCCGGCGGTGGGCGCGCGCGGCCGGGCCGACGGGGCCGGCGGGGCGGCCGGGGCGGGTCCGTCCGGTGGCGGGGGGTGCGGTGGCGGCGGTCATGCGACGGTGCGTCCGGTCTGCTGGGCGAGCTGCTGGGCGGCGGCCCGGAGGACGCCGGCCGGGTCGCCGCCCTTGAGGAGGACCTTGGTCTGGGCGTCGCTCGCGAGCTTGAGGGCGCGGGCGTAGTCGCCGGAGTAGTTGGTGGGGTCGCCGCCGTCGGTGGCCAGGTCGGCGAAGGTCCGCAGCGGGGACTGGCCGCCGTAGTAGTCGCTGGGCCTGGCGTACAGCGGGTCGCCGTAGGCGTCGAGGAGTGCGGGGAAGACCCCGCCGGCGTCGAACATGGCGTTCACCGAGGCGGGGCGGGTGAGCGCGTACTCGACGAACTTCCAGGCGGCGCGGCGGCGCGGGCTGGAGGCGGCGACGGTGAGGTGGGTGGAGTTCACCAGGGCGGTGCGCTTGCCGCCGGGGGTGACGGCCGGGGGCTTGGCGAGGCGCCAGTTGCCGTGCTGGTCGGCGAACTTGGCCTCCAGGTAGTGCGCGGCCCAGGCGGGCATCGGGGCGACGGCGAGCTTGCCGGCCTTCATCAGGGTGGCCCAGCCCTGGTCGCCGGGGGCGTCGGCGACCAGCCCGGCGTCGTCCAGGTGCTTGAGGGTGGCCAGGGCGCGGACGTCCGGCTCGGAGCCGAGGGTGATCCGGCCCCCGAGGTCGAAGTAGAAGGCGCCCTGGAGCTGCATCAGGGACTGCACGAAGTCCAGGTCGGGGCTGGGGTTGGCGGCCTTGTTGATGCCGATCAGCGAGATGCCGGGGTTGGCGGCCTTGAAGCGGTCGGCGGCCGCCGTGAGGTCGTCCCAGGTGGCGAAGGAGGCGGGGTCGAGGCCGGCCCTGTCGAAGTAGTCCTTGCGGTAGAAGAAGCCGAGCGGGTTGGCCTCCCAGGGCAGGGCGTAGGCGTGGCCGTCCTTGCCGGTGACGACCGGCCACAGGCCCTTGGCGAACTTCTCCTTGTGCGCGTCGGCGCCGAAGGCCGAGAGGTCGGCGAGGCCGCCGGGGAACTTCTCCAGGTAGCCGGGCAGGTAGTCGCAGCCGATGTGCAGGACGTCGCCGAGGCCCTGGCCGCCGGCCGCCAGGCCGACGGTGATCTTGTCCCAGATGGCGGGGTTGCCGATGTCCTGGACGTCCACCGTGATGCCCGGGTTGTCCTTCTCGAAGGCCGGGACGACGGCGCGCAGCGCGACGACCGCGGTGGCCCACGACCAGACGGTGACCTTGCCGGTGTCGGCGTCCCCGCCGGAGGCGCTCCCCGAGCCCGGGTCGCCGCAGGCCGCGAGGGCTCCGCCGGCCGTGAGGGCCAGCAGGCCGGCGCCGGAGGCGCGGAGCAGGTCGCGGCGGGAAAGGTGTGACATTGCATTCCTCCCGATGGGTGGCTCTGGACGGAGGCGGGGCATGGGGGTGGTGGAGCTCGGCGGCCAAGTTTGAACGTTCAAAACAACAAAACAGACCACAACTCAACAGATTCGCACGAGCGGAACACAGCAAACGCCCGCCCTCCCCGCGCCGTCAACCCCTGGCGCAGCGAAGGGCGGGCTCCGCAACCGTTCCGTTATGAGCGCCGGCGGGTCAGGAGCGGACCACCGGGGCGCCGGTGAGGTCGACCCCGGCGTCGCGGAGTTCGGTGAGCGCGGCATCGGTGGTGTCGGGGGCGACGCCGGCCGTGTAGTCGAGCAGGACGCGGGCGTCGAAGCCGGCCCGGCGGGCGTCCAGCGCGGTGGCCTTGACGCAGTGGTCGGTGGCGATGCCGACGACGTCGACGGCGTCCACGCCGCAGTCGTGCAGCCAGTCGGCGAGCGGGGTGCCGTCGGCGGTGAAGCCCTCGAAGCCGCTCTTGGAGGCGGAGCGGGCGCCCTTGTAGAAGACCTCGTCGACCGCGCCGGCCTCGACGGCGGGCAGGAAGTCGGGGTGGAACTCGCCGCCCTCGGTGCCGGCCACGCAGTGCACCGGGAAGGAGTCCCGGTAGTCGGGATGCTCGGAGAAGTGGCCGCCCGGGTCGACGTGGGGGGGGGGGGGGGGGCGCGCCCCCCGCGCACCCCCCACCGCCCGCGCCGCCCGCTGGCTCGCGGGCTCTGCCCCCCCGCGGGGCGTCGCCCCCCCCGCC
>NZ_JBHYGR010000003.1:141700-143748 GCF_042738155.1 Kitasatospora sp. NPDC059088
GGCCCGCGCCACCGCGGGCGAGCGCCGCGCGCCCGGGGGGGCGCCGCCGCCGACGGGGACGCTTCCGCCCTCGCAGAAGTCCTTCTGCACATCCACCACGATCAGCGCGCGCGTCATCGAACGGCCCTTCCTCACCAGGTTCTTACGCATCCGCGGCCCAGCTTGGCGGGTCGACGGCCGTGGACGAAGCAACCGGGCGGCCGTTCACTCGAACGGGTTCCACCGGTTCCCGGCAGGGGTACGGCGGGGCGCGGCGGGCGGCCGCCGCCGTCGAAAGGGCGTCGAACCCGCGTCGAACAGGCCATTGAGAGCCGGTCGGCGCCGCACCTACACTCGCGGCCGTCCGTGACCCCGCGTCCCGGATTCCGCTCCGTGTTCCGCTCCGTGCCCGGGGTGCTCGATCCGCCCCGGGTCGATCGCCGATGTCCCCCAACCCACCCCCGTGGAGGACTACTTGAAGGCTCGAACGATACGCCGCATGCTCCTGGCCGGGGTGAGCAGCCTGGCCCTCGCGGCCTCCGGCGCGCTCGCCGCCCCGGTGGTCGGCAGCGCCGTGCCCGGCGGCGCCGCGGCCGCCGGCTACCCGACGGTGCACCCCACGGTGGCCGACTACGCCCAGGTGTCGGCGGGCACCACTCCCCCCACCCCGACGCAGTGCGCGAGTGCGGGCCGCCGCTGCTTCGACCCCCAGGCGATCAGGGCCGCCTACCACCTGGGCCCGCTGTACGCGGGCGGCTTCGACGGCCGCGGCCAGACGATCGCGATCCTCGACTCGTACGGCAGCGACACCATGGCGCACGACCTGCACGTCTTCGACCAGGCCTTCGGCGTCACCGCGATGTGCGGCGAGGAGGCGGTGACCTGCCGGCCCGGGATGCCGTCCTTCGACGAGCTGCACGTCCAGGGCGATCCGGGCACCAACGCCCCGCCGCCCACCAGCCACGGCACCGGCCAGGAGAGCAAGGCCGCGTGGGCGCTGGAGGTCGCGCTCGACGTGGAGACCGCGCACGCGATGGCACCCGGTGCGAACATCCTGCTGGTCAGCACGCCGACCGCGGAGACGCTCGGCGTCCAGGGCCTGCCGACGCTGATGAACGCCGAGCAGTACGTGGTCGACCACCACCTGGCGAACGTCATCTCGCAGTCCTTCGCCTCCGCCGAGGGCGCCTTCGGCAGCGCCCAGTCCATCGAACCGCTGCGGCACGCCTTCAAGTCCGCGGACCTGAACGGGGTCACGGTGCTCGGCTCCTCCGGCGACAGCGGCACGGCCGGCTCGGAGAAGACCCCGGTGAAGTCGGGCGGCTCGACCCTGCCGTACCCGTCCGTGGAGTGGCCCGCCTCGGACCCGCTGGTGACCGGCGTGGGCGGCACCTACCTGTGCACCGACCCCGGCGCGACCGGCGCCCGGACCGTGGACAGCACCGACAACCCGGCCGCCTGCCAGAGCAACTCCGGCTCCGCCGAGGTGGGTTGGACCAACTCCGGCGGCGGGTTCAGCCGGGTCTTCGACCGGCCCGACTACCAGTCGGCGCTGCCGGCCGGCTCCACCGCGATCGGCGCCAAGCGCGGCGTGCCGGACGTCTCCCTCCAGGCCGCCTCCAGCACCGGCGCGCTGGTCTACCTGTCGCTGCCGCCGGACGGCTCCTCCGGCCTCAAGTGCGGTGCCACGCCGTGCAGCACGGGCTGGTACGACATCGGCGGCACCTCGCTGTCCTGCCCGCAGTGGGCCGGCCTGGTCTCGATCGCGGACCAGATCAACGGCGGCGGCCTGGGCCAGATCAACCCGGCCCTGTACAAGCTGGGCGCCGACCCGGCGAAGTACGCGACCGACTTCAACGACGTGACGCTCGGGAACAACACCACCGACCCGACCGTCCCGGGCTACCCGGCCGGTACGGGCTGGGACCCGGTCACCGGCCTCGGCACGCCCGACGCGGCGAACCTGCTGCCGGACCTGGTCAGCGCCGTCCGGGCGGGCTGACCGCGGCCCGGCGGGGGGGGGCGGCGCGGGGCGGCGAGGGGGGGGGGGGGGGGGGCCGACTGTGGCG
>NZ_JBHYGR010000003.1:143758-179081 GCF_042738155.1 Kitasatospora sp. NPDC059088
GCGGCACGTGGCCCGGGCCGCCGGGGGGGGCGCCCGGCGGCCCGGCGCCCCCCCCCGTCGCGCTCGGGGGCGGGGGGGGGCGGAGCCGTGTGCGGCACCGGCCCGGCCGGTCGCCGGCTCGGCCGGTTCGGCTGGGTCACGGATCCGGAGGGGAACCGCATCGAGCTCTGGCAGCCCGCCTGAGCGCGGTCGAAGGGCCCGTCTTCAAACTCCCGCACGGGAAGTCGGCCGGGCCGACTTCCCGTGCGACGCGATCAGAACAGCGCGTCGGCGGACCCGCACTTGAGGGTGCCGCTGGCCGTGGCATCGATGCCGCCCGGCATCTGGTGCACCGCCATGCCGGAGAACGTGATGGCGTCCTCGGTGCGGCCGGCCCCCGCACCGACCGGGACCTTTCCGGCCCACGCCGCCACCTTCGGGTCCTCGGGCTCGCCGACGGTCAGCAACAGGCTCATCTGGCCCTGGCCGTCGAAGCCCATGACCAGGGCGGCCTTCTTGGTGGACTTGCCCGTCGCGCTCAGGGTCAGCGGGCCGGACGGGGACTTCTTGCCGACGCAGCCCGCCGTGTCGAAGGTGAACGTGCCGCCCTCGCTGCCGGTGATGGTGACGGTGTTCGCGCCCCCGGAGCCCGCCGCACCACCTGCCGAACCGCCCGCCGCATCGGCCGTCTTCGAGGGAACGGCCGGGGTCGGCGCGTCGGCCGGTGCGGAGGTGGCGGCGCTCGACGTGACGGCGGTCGGCACGGCGGCGGTCGGTGCGGCGGAACTTGGCGCGGCGGTGTTCGAGGAGGACGACGAGCCCGAGGAACCACAGGCCGAGAGCAGGAGGACGGAGGCGCCGAGGACCACGGCGGGGACCACACGAGTCATTCGCATCATGGGCACAACGTAGAGCTCCTGTGTGACAGAACATCAGCGAATCCTCGACGGATCCGTACCAGAGCGGTCCGGCTTCCCCCGCGCGGCCCCCGTACGCCCCACCCGCACCGCAGTTGGTCAGCGGGGGGACCGGATGCCGTCGATGATCCGGGTCCAGTTGTCCGCGCCGTGGCCGTCCTCGATCGCGCGGCGGTAGTGGGCCTGAACGGCCAATGGGAGGACGGGGTCGAGGCCGAGCGAGGTGCTGGTCTCGACGATGTGGTCGGCGGTCGCGCCCATCATGGTGACCGTGCTGAGGTGGCCCGGGTGCTCCCCCGCGTCGAGCGCGGTGCCGGGGGCGGCCTCGCCGGCCCGCAGGATGGCGCCGATCGTGTCGGCGGAGGAGAGCAGGTCCGGCAGGGCCTCCGCGGCCTTCATCCCCGCGGTGCCCAGCATCGCGGTGGCCTGCATCAGGGCGGACAGGGTGGTGAGGAAGACGGCGAGTTGGGCCTGGTACATCATCTGGGCAAGGCCCGCGTCCTCGCCCAGGTACCTCGGCGTGCCGAGCAGGGCCAGCGCGGCCCGGTGACGATCCATCACCTGCCCGGGACCGCTGTAGTAGACGTGGGACGCCGCCGTACCGACCATCGGCGCGGGGACCATGACGCCCCCGGTGAGGAACTCGGCGCCGTGGCCCGCCGCCCAGGCGGCCGCCTCGCGGGTGCGGTCGGGGGTGTCGGAGCTCAGGTTGACCAGGGTCCGCCCGGCGAGCGCCGTGGTGGCACCGTCGAGGATGGTGTACATGGCCCGGTAGTCGGTGAGGCTGAGGATCACGAGGTCGCTCGCCCCGACCGCCTCGCCGGGCGTCGCCGCGAGCGTCGCCCCGGCCGCGACGACGCCGTCGGCCCGAGCGGCGGTGCGGTTCCAGACGGTGACCGGGTGGCCGGCGGCGAGGAGGGAGCGGGTCATCGCCTGCCCCATCGGGCCGAGCCCGATCACGGTGACGGCGCTGTGCTGACTGGTGGTGTGGTTCTGTCGTTCGTTCACCCCTCCATCCTCGGAGAGGGCAACTATCCTCGGAAGTACCCACTATTTTCTGCGGTACTTACCTTTTCGTAAGGGGGATCGGTGATGGCCAAGGCACCGAGGAGCGGGCCCTACATCTGCGGGATCGACGCCGCGCTCGACGTGGTGAGCGGCAAGTGGAAGGGGCTGATCCTGTGGGAGCTCACCACCCACGGCGTGCGCCGCTTCGCCGAACTCCGGCGCGCCCTGCCGGGCGTGAGCGAGAAGATGCTGACGCAGCACCTGCGGGAGATGGAGCAGGACGGCCTGGTCCACCGGGAGGTCTTCGCCGAGGTGCCGCCGCGGGTGGAGTACACGCTGACCGAGGACGGGCGCACGCTCAACGAGGCGCTCCGGCCGCTCGGCGTCTGGGGAGCCGGCCGGGTCCGGCGCGAGGGCCTCGACCTCGTCGCCGTGGCCGAGGCCTCCCTCGGGTAGGGCGCGTCACGGCTCGGGGCCGTCGGGATCCTGCGTCAGCAGGTGAACCTCGGCGACTGCACCGAGCCCTGGCGGACGTCGTTGTTGGTGATCCAGGTGTCGATCACCAAGGTCCCGCCGAGTGCGCAGTAGAGGTCGTGCCCGTTCCACTGCTGCGAGACGTTGTTGGACAGGTCGCTGTCGACGGTGTAGAGGACGCTCGGGTTGAAGTCGCTGATGGAGCCGTCCGCGTTGACGCGGGCGACCGCCTGCCAGATGCGCACCTGGGTGTCCGGCGTCCCGTAGGCGGTCACCGACGAGGCCACGCTGCTCTGGAGGTTGTTGGGCCGCGCACACGGCAGCAGCGAGACGCCGTGGCCCACGTACACCGAGTTCGGTTTGATGTCGAGGCCCCCGCGGCAGCCACCGCCCCCGATCTGCTGTGCCGAGGCGCTGCTGGTGGAGCCGATGACCAGGCCGAGGGTGGCCGCCGCCGCGAGGGCGAGGCTGGCGAGCTTGCGCATGGGTTTCTTTCCTCCGGTGTCGGATTGGCCGTGCACCGCCACCTTCGCCGTCGGGGCTGCCAAGGCGACAGCTATTCGCCGCTGGGCCTCATAGTTGAGAACTCACCCACGGCGGCCCGGCCGCATGGCACCATCGGCTGTGCTCGAAATCGGCTTCCGGCCGGCCGATCTGGCCCGCGTCCGGTTCGCGGTCTCTCCGCTGGATCACGTGCTGGGCGGCGTCGCCGGCCCGCAGCACCACTGCGCCCGCGACTCGGTGAACCGGGACCGGTGGTGGCGCCGGGTGAAGGGCCACGTCCCGCAGCAGGCCGCGGCGTTCATCGATCTGGTCAACGCGAGCCCGCTCGGCGTACCGATGTTCCTGACCCCCGACAGCACGGCCGCGCGGGCGACCATCGGCGACGAACTCGACGCCCTGCTCGCCCTCCCCGAGGCCGAGGTCCACCGGGAGATGCAGGACTACGGCACCGGGCCGGACCTCCCCCGCGTCATCGCCGAGTTGCGGGACGGCGGCACCCGCCGGCTGCGCCGGATCACCGACGCCGCCTGGGCGCTGTTCCGCACCTGCCTCGCCCCGGACTGGCCCGACATCCAGCGCGCCCTGCGGGCGGACGTCGAACAGCGCTCACGCGCCGTCGCCGAGACCGGGCTCGGCCCGATGCTGGCGCGGCTCCACCCGGACCTGTCCTGGCACGACGAGGGCACCCTCCGGTACGCCAGTCCGGAGTGGCGGCTCGCGTACGACCTCGGCGGGCGCGGGCTGGAGTTGCGGCCCAACCTGTTCCTCTCCGGCCTCACCGCGCCCCTGGGCGCCCACCGGTCGCCGGCCCTGCTGTACCCCGGCCGCGACCACCCGGCCCGCCACGCGGACGGACTGGCCCGCCTCCTCGGCACCGCCCGCACCCGGGCCCTCCGGGCGATCGCCCAGGGCGCCTGCACCACCAACCAGTTGGCCGAGGACCTCGGCGTGTCCGCACCGACCGCCTCCGCCCACGCCACCGTGCTGCGCGACGCCGGGGTGATCACCACCGAGCGCCGGGGCCGCGAAGTCCGGCACAGCCTCACCGCCCTCGGCCGCGACCTCCTCCTCGGCTGAGCACCGGCCGTCGGTGCACGGCTTCGCGGCGGCCGGAGCCGGCACGGCGTTCAGAGCATCGCGGGGCCCAGGGTGTCGCACTTGAGGCTGCCGCTGGCCTTCGCCTCGGCAGCGTCCGGCGTCCTGGAGACCGGCAGGTCGGTGAAGGTCACAACGTCCCTGGTCCGGCCTGCCTTCTCACCGACCTCGGCCTTTCCTCCCCAGGTGACCGTGGACGGGGCGAGGACCTTGTCCATGGCCACCGTCAGGATCATCTCCCCCTTGCCGTCGAAGACGGCCGTCAGCATGGCCTTCCCGTCGGGCCCGCCCGTCGCCATCAGCAGGAGGTTCCCGGACGGGGACTCCTTGCCGAGGCAGGCACCCCCCGTGAACTCGTACGTACCACCGCTGCTGCCGCTGATGACGACGGTGTTGGTCGGCCCCGCGCCGCCGGTGCTCGGGACTGTAGTGCTCGGGGCGGTGCCGTCCGGCGCGGCGGCCTTCGCGGACGGCTGCGTGGACGGCGCCGGGTCCGCGGGCCCGCAGGCCGCGAGCAGGAGCGCGGAGACGCCGGCGACCACCACGGGATGCACACGAGTCGTTCGAATCATGGTCAGAAGGTAACGCCCTCGGATGACGATGCGTCATCGGATGCCCAACAGGTCCGCTGCGGTCCGCAGTCAGCGGTACCGGGCACCGGGTCAGCGGCCGACTTCGCGCAGGCGGAAGTCCTCGACCGTTTCGCGGCGGATGAGCAGCCGGGCGCGGCCGTCCTTGACGGCGGCCACGGCGGGGCGGCCGACCAGGTTGTAGCCGGAGGCCATCGACAGCTGGTAGGCGCCGGCCGCGGGGACGGCGAGCAGGTCGCCGGGGCGCAGGTCGGCGGGCAGGACGGCGTCGTGGACCAGGACGTCCCCCGCCTCGCAGTGGCGGCCGACGACGTCCACCCGGGCCGCGCCGGCGTCGGAGCGGCGGCCCACCAGCCGGACGCTGTACGGGGATCCGTACAGGGCCGGGCGCGGGTTGTCGCTCATGCCGCCGTCGACGGCGACGAAGGTGCGGCCGTCCGCCGTGTGCTTGACGGAGAGCACCCGGTAGACGGCCACCGCCGCCGGTCCGGCGATGGCGCGGCCCGGCTCGACGATCAGTCGGGGCACCTCCAGCCGGGCCTCGGCGCAGCGGACCGCAAGCCGGTCGGTGACCCGGACGGCGAACTCGGCGAGGTCGAACTCGGCGTCCCCCGGCAGGTACTTGATGCCGTGGCCGCCGCCGAGGTCCAGTTCGGCCAGTTCGACGCCGTGCCGGTCCCGCACCGCGGCGAGCAGCCGCACCAGGGCGTCGACGGCCTGGAGGAAGGGTTCGAGCTCGGTGATCTGCGAGCCCAGGTGGCAGTGCAGTCCGGCCAGTTCGAGTCCGGGCTGGTCGAGCACCCGGGCGATGGCGTCGGCCGCGTCGCCGCCCTCGATCGGGAAGCCGAACTTCTGGCCGCCGACGCCGGTGCGTACGGCCGCGTGGTGGCCGGCCGCGATCCCGGGGACGACCCGGACCAGCACCTTCTGCGGGGTGTCGGCGGCGACCAGCGCGGCCAGCCGGGCGATCTCCGCCGGGCCGTCGATGACGATCCGCCCGACCCGCAGCCGCCGGGCCAGCCGCAGTTCCTCCGGGGACTTGGCGTTGCCGTGCAGCAGGATGCGCTGGGCCGGGAAGCCGGCCGAGACGGCCAGCCACAGTTCGCCGGAGGAGCAGACGTCCAGGCCGAGGCCCTCCTCGGCGGCCCAGTCGGCCATGGCGCTGCACAGGAAGGCCTTGGCCGCGTACAGCACCTCGGCGTGCGGCAGTGCCCGCCGGTAGGCCCGGGCGCGGCTGCGCACCTCGCCCTCGTCCAGGACGTACAGCGGGGTGCCGAACCGTTCGGCCGCCTCCGCCAGTCCGACGCCGCCGACCAGGACCTCACCGCCCGGGCCGGGCCGCGCGGAGGCGGGCCACGGGCCGCCGAGGGTGTCGGCGGGGGCGGGGGTCGGAACGGGCGGGGCGATCAGCTGGGTCATGGCGGCTACTCCTACGGGTGGTGGGGAAGGGCGGCTCGGTCAGTCCTCGTAGTGCATGGCGAAGCGGCAGTGCGCCGGGCGGGTGCGCGCCTGGTCGACGGTGCTCGGCGCGGGTGAGGGCGGCTCGGGCCGGTCCTGGCGGTCGGCGGCGGGCACCAGGCGGATGGTGCGCCCCAGCGGCCGGTCGACGTCGATGAGGGCGGTGGCGGTGGTCACGGCGGGCTCCTGGGATCTGCGGCAGGGGCCGTCGTCCGGCGGCCCGCATCCAGTGGAGACCCTCCGGGCACCGTTCGCACCCGGCCTTGACGCACGGCCTACGCATCGGGGGCGTACCTTGACGACTTCCTGACATGCCCGGGATTCCAGTGTTCCGAACGACTGTTCGTGCAGGTCAGGGGCCGGGCGCCGGCAATGTCAGGGAAGCGTCAAGGATGGCCGTTTCCTCGCCAAGCCCGCGTCAAGGCCGGCATGGCCCGGCGGACTCCGATGGTGGGCTGTGGCCCGTCCCCGTCGCCCCGAGCACGCCGCCCCGCAGCTTCGGGGCGCCCCGGAAGGTCCCCCGAGACGATGCGCCGTTCGGCCCTCACCCCACCGGACACCACCCCCGGCACAGGCCCGGGCACCACGCCCGGCACCGGCCCCGGCCCCGGCCCCGGCCCCGGCCCGCAGAACTGGTTCCGCCGCCCGGAGCCCGCCGCGCCGGAGCCCCCGCACCCGCACCCGCACCCGAGCCACCGCCCGTCGACTGCCAAGGGCCGACGGCAGCTGATCACCCGGCACCAGCTGGCCGAGGCACTGCCCGCCGCCGTACGCAAGCTCCACCCGCGCACGATGCTGCGCAACCCGGTGATGCTCGTGGTCGAGACCGGCTCGGCGCTCACCACCATCAGCGCCGTCGTCCACCCGAGCGTCTTCGCCTGGGCGATCTCCTTCTGGCTCTGGCTGACCGTGCTGTTCGCCAACCTCGCCGAGGCCGTGGCCGAGAGCCGGGGCAAGGCGCAGGCCGCCTACCTGCGCCGCGCCCAGGCGGCCACCACCGCCCGGCGGCTGCTGCACTGGCGGGTCGGCACCCGCGACCACCGCCACGAGGTCGTCCCCGCCGAGGAGTTGACGCTGCACGACATCGTGCTGGTGCCGGCCGGGGAGGTGATCCCGCAGGACGGCGAGGTGGTCGAGGGCGTCGCGACGGTGGACGAGTCCGCCATCACCGGCGAGTCCGCGCCCGTCATCCGCGAGTCCGGCGGCGACCGCACGGCCGTCACCGGCGGGACGAAGGTGCTCTCCGACCACCTGGTGGTCCGGGTCACCTCGCGCCCCGGGCAGAGCTTCGTGGACCGGATGATCGCCCTGGTCGAGGGCGCGAACCGGCAGAAGACGCCGAACGAGATCGCCCTCAACATCCTGCTGGCCTCGCTCACCATCGTCTTCGTGCTGTCCGTGGTCTCGCTCCAGCCGATGGCCATCTACGCCCACGCCCCGCAGACCACCGTCGTCCTGGTGGCGCTGATGGTCGCACTGATCCCGACCACCATCGGCGCCCTGCTGTCCGCGATCGGCATCGCCGGGATGGACCGGCTCGTCCAGCGCAACGTGATCGCCCTGTCCGGACGGGCCGTCGAGGCCGCGGGCGACGTGGACGTGCTGCTGCTCGACAAGACCGGCACCATCACCCACGGCAACCGCCGGGCCGTCGCCCTGCACCCGCTGCCCGGCGCGACCACCGAACAGCTCGCCGAGGCGGCCCAGTTGGCGTCCGTCGCGGACGAGACCCCGGAGGGCCGCTCCCTGGTCGAACTGACGAACCGTCAGTACTGGGTGCCGCCGCGGACCCCCGGTGAACTGGGCGAGCAGCGACCCGTCCCGTTCACCGCGCACAGCCGGATGAGCGGCGTCGACCTCAGCTGGCCGGACGGCACCGGCTGCCTGATCCGCAAGGGCGCGGCCGCGGCCGTCGCCCGCTGGGTGGTGGACTCCGGCGGACGGATGCCGATGGAGGCGAAGCCCCTGGTCGACCGGATCGCCGCGGCCGGCGGCACCCCGCTGCTGGTCGCCGTGCACGACCGGCACGGCGCCCGGGCGCTCGGTGTGGTCGAGCTCAAGGACGTGATCAAGGAGGGCATCGCCGAACGCTTCGCCGAACTGCGCCGGATGGGCATCCGCACCGTCATGGTCACCGGCGACAACCCGCTGACCGCCCGGGCGATCGCCGAGGAGGCCGGGGTGGACGACTTCCTCGCCGAGGCCACCCCCGAGGACAAGCTCGCCCACCTCCGGCGCGAACAGGCCGCCGGGAACATGGTCGCGATGACCGGCGACGGCACCAACGACGCCCCCGCCCTCGCCCAGGCCGACGTCGGCGTCGCGATGAACTCCGGCACCCCGGCCGCCAAGGAGGCCGGCAACATGGTCGACCTCGACTCCAACCCGGCGAAGCTCATCGACATCGTCCGGGTCGGCAAGCAACTCCTCATCACCCGGGGCGCGTTGACCACCTTCTCGATCACCAACGACGTGGCCAAGTTCTTCGCGATCATCCCCGCGATGTTCGCCCACGCCTACCCCGGGCTGCACCACCTCAACATCATGGGCCTGCACAGCCCGCAGTCCGCGATCGCCTCCGCGATCATCTTCAACGCACTGATCATCGTCGCCCTGATCCCGCTCGCCCTGCGCGGCGTGCGCTACCAGCCCGCCTCCGCGACCGACCTGCTCCGGCGCAACCTGCGGGTGTACGGGCTGGGCGGGCTGGTGCTGCCGTTCCTCGGCATCAAGGCGATCGACCTGCTGATCGAGTTCGTCCCGGGCCTGGGCTGAGCCCCGCGGCCGCCAGGAGGCCGCCTGTCAGGAGGCCGTCAAGATGCGTGCGACCGGCGTCATGACGGTGTCAGCGCCGGTACGGAGGGCACGGTTCCGGGGTTCACTGGAGGTATCCGAAGCAAGGAGCACCTCACCGGCAGAACCCGACCGGAGTGCGCGACCGGAGAGACGGAGGCGAACGGCCATGACCGGGACCACGACCGACACCACGACCGGCACCACCCGAGTGATCGTCGGCCTGAGCGGGTCGCTGAGCAGTCTGGCCGCCCTCTACCACGCCGTCGGCGAGGCGGCCCGGCAGGAGGCCGTGCTGGTGCCGGTCGCCGCCTGGACGGTCGGCGACCGGGACGGGCTGCGACCGCTGTCCGAACTGGAGCACGCCGCCCGCCGCCGACTGGACGTCGCCTTCGAACAGGCCTACGGCGGCTACCCGTCCGGCCTGGTGATCCACCCGGTGGTGGTGAACGCCGAACCGGGGCCCGCCCTGGCCGCCGCCGTCACCGGACCGGACGACCTGCTCGTCCTCGGCGCCGCCACCCGGCGCCGCTTCGACCTGCTGCGCGGCACCTCCGTCGCCCGGTACTGCCGGCACCGGGCGGGCTGCCGGGTGATCGAGGTCTCGCCGTCGGCGCTGCTGACCCGGCTGGAGCTGACCGCCCGCACCGGGGCACCGCTGCCGCTGCTGGCACGGTAGCGGCAGCGGGCCCGGCCGGGGTCTTCGGTCCCGGCCGGGCCTGCTGTCCCGGCCCGGCCCCCGTCACTCGGCGTCGTGGCTCCCCCGCCGCTCGGCCAGGGCCTGCCAGACCTGGTCGCGCAGGAACGGCGGGTCGGTGAAGCGGATGCCGGTGGCGTCGCGCAGCGCGTTGGCGAAGGCCGGGGCCACGGGGTTGAACGGACTCTCGCTCATCGACTTGGCGCCGAGCGGGCCGATCGCGTCCGAGGTGGTGCTGAAGTGCACCTCGGTGCGCGGCACGTCGGCGTACGCCGGGAGCCGGTAGCGGCGGAAGGCCGCGGTGGTGACCTCGCCGTGCTCGTCCAGCAGCACCCGTTCGAACAGGGTCGCGCCGAGCGCCTGGGCGACCCCGCCCTCGACCTGGCCGCGGCACTGCATCGGGTTCATCACCCGCCCGGCGTCGGCCCCGTGCACGCTGCGCAGGATCCGGATCTCCCCGGTGTCCGGGTCGACGGCGATCCGGAACCACTGCGAG
Organism: Kitasatospora sp. NPDC059088; assembly: GCF_042738155.1. Lineage (NCBI taxonomy): Bacteria > Bacillati > Actinomycetota > Actinomycetes > Kitasatosporales > Streptomycetaceae > Kitasatospora > Kitasatospora sp. NPDC059088. The sequence goes on from NZ_JBHYGR010000003.1 coordinate 153,770, forward strand.
TTGAAGGCGATCGAGCGCGGCGAGCCGCCGAAGTGGCCGTCGGCGGCGAGCTCGACGCCCTTGCCGCGGGCGGCCTCGAAGACCTCCTTGAGGGTGATCGTCCGCCCGTCGAGCTCGACCGCGTCGGCACCGAGCCGCAGCAGGCTGCGCGGGGTGCGGGCGTACTCGGCGGTGAAGGTCAGGAGGAGCTCGGCGAGCGCGTTGGCGGCCTTCATCACCGCCTTGCCCGCGACGACCGTACCGGCCGAGCCGAAGGCGCCGGTGTCGTGCCGGACGACGTCGGTGTCGGACTGCCGCACGGTGATCCGGTCCACGGTGGTGCCCAGGGCCCCGGCGGCGATCTGCCGGTGGACGGTGGTGGTGCCGTTGCCGAACTCGGCGGTGCCCACCGCGATGTCGTACCCGCCGTCCTCCAGCAGCCGCACGGTGGCGTCGGCGATGTGCCCGCCGGGCGGGCCGCAGGCGATGGCCGCCATCGCGAAGCCCTGCCCCACCAGCCAGCCCTCGGGGGCGAGTTCGGCGCTGGTGTCGTTCGCGAGGGCCTCCCGGACGACGCCGAGGCACTGGTCGAGGCCGTAGCTGGCGATGTGGAGGTCCTCCTCCTCGCCGAGCGGGCCCTCCATGTGCTCGCCCGGGCCGATGATGTTCTTCTCCCGCAGGACGAGCGGGTCGACGCCGAGCCGCCGGGCGAGCTCGTCCATCGCGGACTCCACGGCGAAGGTGACCTGCCCGAGGCCGTAGCCGCGGAAGGCCCCGGCCGGCACGCCGTTGGTGTAGACGGAGTACGCCTCCACCTTCTTGTTCGGCGCCCGGTAGACGCCCATCGACTCACCGACGCTGTGGAACATCACCGCCGGCCCGTGGTTGCCGTACGCGCCGGTGTTGGACACCACCCGGAAGCGGATCGCCGTCAGGGTGCCGTCCCGCTTGGCGCCGAGCTTGACGGTGACCAGGAACGGGTGCCGGGTGGTGGCGCCGTGGAACTGCTCGGCGCGGGTGAACTCCAGCTTCACCGGCCGGTGCAGCCGCATCGCCGCGAGCACCGCGATGTCCTCGGTGAGCATCTCCTGCTTGCCGCCGAAGCCCCCGCCGACCCGGCCGGCCACCACCCGGACCTTCTCCGTCGGCAGGTCGAACAGGGCGCACAGGGCGCGCCGGGTGAGGAAGGGCACCTGGGTGGAGGAACGGACCACGATCCGCTCCTCCCCCGTCTCCCCGGCCTCCCCAGCCTCCCTTGCCTCCGCGGCCTCCCCGACCGGCTCGAAGGTCACGACGCAGCCGTGGGTCTCCAGGCTGGCGTGCTGGACCCGCTGGGTCCGGAAGGTCTCCTCGTACACCGCGTCCGCCTCGGCGAACCCCTGCTCCACACTGCCGAGTTCACCGTGCGCCTCGCCGCAGACGTTGTCCTTCGGGCGGGCGATCCGGGACTCCGGCCCCTTGGGGTGCAGCACCGGCGCGCCGGGCGCCATCGCCTCCTCCGGGTCGAGCACGTACGGGAGTTGCCGGTACTCGACGACGATCCGGCGGCAGCCCTCCTCGGCGGCCGCCTCGCTGTCCGCGACCACGGCGGCGACCCGCTGACCGACGAAGCGCACCACGTCGTCCAGCAGCCGGGTGTCGTCCGGGTCCTCGGTGGGGTGCTCGTGCCGGGCCGAGGAGTAGAGCCGCTCGGGCGCGTCGTGGTGGGTGAGGACGAGGTGCACGCCGGGGACGCGCAGGGCGGCCGCCGTGTCGATGGAGAGGATCCGGGCGTGCGGGTGCGGCGAGCGCAGCAGCTTCATGTGCAGCAGGCCGGGCACGTCGACGTCGAAGGTGTAGCGGGCGGTGCCGGTGACCACCTGCGGCCCGGCCGGGGCGCCGAGGTTGCGGCCGACGGCGTGGCCGGGGTCGGGCTCCTCGGTGTGGCGGACGCCGTTGATCGCGTCCTCGATCGCCCGGTAGCCCGTGCAGCGGCACAGGTTGCCCTTCAACGAGCGCGGCAGGTCGGTGAGTTGTTCCTCGTCCAGGGCGCTGGTGGTCATCAGGAAGCCGGCCGTGCAGAAGCCGCACTGGAAGCCCTGGGCGTCCAGGAAGCGCTGCTGCACCGGGTGCAGCTCGCCGTCCGGGCCGGCCAGGCCCTCCACGGTGGTGACGGACCGGCCGGCGGCCCGGGCCGCCGGGTAGAGGCAGCTGTGCACCGGGTTGCCGTCGACCTGCACGGTGCAGGCGCCGCAGTCGCCCGCGTCGCAGCCCTTCTTCACCCCGAACCAGCCGCGCTCGCGCAGGTAGGTGCGCAGGCACTGGCCGGGGCGCGGCTCGGCCCCGGTGGGGCGGCCGTTGACGTGCATCGCGAAGCTCATCGCGCTGCCTCCTCGGTGGGGGTGTGAGGGCTCAGCTCCCGGCGGATCTGCTCGGCGAAGCGGAAGGTCAGGTGCCGGCGCCAGGCGGGCAGCCCGTGGATGTCGTCGAAGTAGTCCTCCGGCCGGATGCCGTCCCGGATCGCCTCCTCGACGGCCGCCGCGTTGGGGGCGGGCGGGAACCAGAAGCGGAACGGGCGGACGGTGGAGGCGGTGACGGTGAGGGTCAGCGAGCCGTCCACCGGGTCCAGGGTGCCGACCAGCAGCGCGGCGGAGCGGCCCAGCCCGTACAGCGAGGCCTGGCGGAAGGCCGTGCGGCTCGCCAGTGCGCGGGCCGGCAGGGTGATGGAGCGCAGCAGTTCGCCGGGCCGCAGGTCCTTGCGGCCGGCGCCGGTGACGAACTCCGCCACCGGGACCTTCCGGTACTCGCCGGAGGGGGCGCGCAGCAGGCAGACACCGTCCAGCGCGGCGGTGAGCGAGATCATCGGGCCGGCGGGCAGGCCGTTGCAGAGGTTGCCGCCGACGGTGGCCATGTTCCAGATCTTCCAGGAGGCCAGGAAGGCCCGGCAGCACTGTTCGACCAGCGGTGCGGCCGTCCAGTCGGCCTCCTGGCGGCCGTACCGGGAGAGCTGGGCGACGGTGCAGGTCGCGGCGATCTCCAGGCCGCCGTCCGGGGTCCGGGTGAGCGGCCGCCAGCCCATCCGGCCGAGGTCGATCAGGCGGCGGATGTGCGGCTGCGGCTCGGAGAACAGGTACGTCCCGCCGCCGAGCCAGGCGTCGCCGGACCGCCAGGGGCCGCCGAGGCGGGCGTCCCGCAGTTCGGCCACCGTGTTCAGATCCATGTCGCCCCTCCGTCCCCGGCCTGTTCCGTTCGTTCGGTAGGGCGATTGAAGCGGTCGGCGGGCGGGCGTCACGAGTGGTCCCGGGCACCATTCGGACCGGTCCGCCGCTGGTCGATCCTCCAGGCCGGGCGCGGCCCGTCCGGCCGGGGCCCGGAGGGGAGTCGGCCGCTCCGCATGCCAACTTCGACAAGCCTGTCGAAGTTGGCATGGCCGGGCTATGCTGTCGGCAGGTCCGAAGGTGGACTCCTGTACCCGTCGACGTCCGCACCGCCCCGGTGCGCCCGACCGGAAGGAGGCGAGACACACGGACCGCACCCCGACGGGCCCCCACCCGCGCGACACCCGCGCCCGGGCCCACTCCCAGCCCCGTACCCGCGGGTCCGCTCCCGGCAGAACTCCCTTCCGAGGATGAGACGCTGACGCACCGTCAACTCCGTGCGCGGCCCTTCACCACCTCGCCGTCCGGGCGTACCCCGGACCGCCCGCCGCCGTTGTACGGAAGGTGATCCGCCGCGCCCGCCCCCGCCCTCCGCACCCCCCGCCGAGGAAGAGGTACCCCATGACGACGTCCAGGCTCCTCCCGCACCCCCGCGAGGCGGCCGTCCTGGCCGCCGTCCTCGGGCTGCTCGTCCTGGAGGAGATCGCCCTCGGCCTCGCCGAGGAGGAGGACCGCCCCGTCATCGGCGCCGTCCTGATCGGCGCCTCCTGTTCCGGCCTGCTGGTCGTCGGCGCGGTCCTGTTCAGCCGCTGGCTCGAAGCCCGCCGCCCGCTCCCGCTCCCCCCGCCCGGCCCGAACGGGCGCGAGTACAGCGCCTGGGCGCTCGAAGGCTTCCCGATGGAGGCCGTACGCCCCCTGCTGCTCGCCGAACACGCCCCGCAGCTCGGCCAGTTGTACTCCGCCTGGATGCTCGCCCGGGCCGGCCGCACCGCCCCCTGGATCGCCCGCCGGCTGGGACTGCCGGTCGAGGCCGTCCAGTTGCTGGTCGACGCCGCCCGCAGCCACACCGCTTCGCCGCCGCTGCCGGGGGCGTGAGGGCCGGCGGCAGCGGCGGCGGGTGCCTGAAACAGCGAACGAAGCCCCGGCACCGCAACACGCGGTACCGGGGCGGACGTTCGGGTGCGGGATCAGTTCGGGTGCCGGATCAGCTCTCCCGGCCCGAGGCGTCGTCGATCAGGAACGCGGTGGTCGGGCTCGTCCCGGACTCGTGGGAGACCAGCTTGAGGCCGATGGTGGTCCCCCAGCCGACCTGGCCGATCACCGAGGAGAGGTCCACCGACTGGTACTGGTAGCCGTTGGTCGGGTTCCGGCTGCTCCAGGTCTTCACCGTGCCGAGCGGCTGGCCGGTGTACTGGTCGACCGCCACCAGCGACAGGGTGTCGGGCGCCGTGGCGGAGGTGTTGCTCGTCTCCACGTCCAGCCAGAAGGAGAAGCTCGCCTGCCCGTAGCCCGGGTAGGTGTTCAGGTAGGTGGTGATCGAGTCGTCCGTCCCGGTGTTCTGGCCCAGCCAGGCGTACCAGGAGCCGGAGTGCGGCGCGTGCAGGCTGGACGGGGTGACGATGTTGTACCCCGACGGGCTCCAGGCGTCCGTCATCACGGTGTGGTCGACGTCCGCCGAGCCGTTCTCGAACCCGGCGTCGGTGAGCTGCTCGATCGATCCGCAGCCGGACCCGCCGGCGGCGCTGACGTTCTCCCAGAACCCGGTGGACGCCGCCTTGCCCGCCGCGTCCGTCGCCGTCACGTTGATCCGCTGGTAGCCGCTGGTCGCGGCGGCGGTGCCGGAGATCACCCCGCTGTGCGGGTCGATGGCCAGCCCCTGGGGGAGCCCGGTGGCGCTGTAGGTGAGGGCCGAGCCGGTGCCGGAGACGCCCACCGCCGGGATGGACAGCGGGTGGCCGGCCGGGTCCGTACGGTCGCACATGGTGCTCACCGAGACCGGCGGGGAGGCCACGATCGGGTCCGAGGCCGCGCACAGGTGGTCGGCGTTGGACCACAGCGTCTGCAGCGGGAAGCTGCCCGTCGCCAGGTCCTCGAAGAACAGCCCGCCGTTGGCGCCCTTCGGGATCCAGGCGCACTTGTCACCGATCTCCTGACCGGTGGCGTCCGTCCAGCCGCCCGGGGTGTTCGGGTCGCTCACCGTCTCCGCGTACTCGTGGCCGCCGATGATCCCGTAGCCGTCCAGCCGCCCCCGCGGGGTGTTCTCGCCGAACCAGTTGGTGCCGCAGCCGGCCACGTCCGTCAGGTACGGCATGTTGGTGTAGGCGAGCTGGCCGTACGGGGAGCGCTGGAAGTCGTGCCAGGCGCAGTAGCCCAGCTCCTTCCACTTGTCCGGGTCGGTGCCCTGCGGCGAGTCGATGACGTACTGCACGTTGCGGTTCTGCGCCTCGGTCAGGTTGCCGAAGTGCTTGGCCGCGGCCAGCGCCTCCGCCCCGAGCTGCGGCTCGGTCGCCGCCTGCGGCGCGGGCGCGGCGTTGTCCACCCAGACGCCCGCCAGCACGCTGCCCTGCTGCGGGTACGGGATGTGGGCGGAGCCGGCCGGGCACTGCACGGAGCCCGCGGCGACGCCCTCGCAGTACTGGGTCAGCACGGCGCTCCAGCCGTCGCCCTGGCTGCCCAGGCCCTTGAAGAAGTCCTGCTGGTACGGCGCGGCCTGGTCCGGGTCGCCGGTCGCCACGGTGTCACCGGCCGCGTTCGTCGACGGGGTGCCCCACTGGGAACCCCACAGGACCAGGTACACCTTGGGCGCGCCGATCACCACACCGGTCGACTCCTGGCCGCCCTTGTAGGTGACCTGGAGGTCGTACTCGTTGGCGACGTTGCCGTCGCCGTCCTTGCCGCCGGTGCCCGGGTCGGCGCCGTCCACCAGCTGCGGCGCCTTGGTCGTGGTGCCCACCGGGCCGGCCTTCGCGGCCCCGACCCGGCGCGGGCCGGACTTCTTCGGGGCGGCGGCCTGCTCCGCCTTCGGGGTGCCGGGCCGGGCCTCGACGGTGGCGGCCCGCGGCGCGTGGGAGTCGGCCATCGCGGACAGCGGACTGCTGAGCGCGGCACCGGCCAGGGCGGCGGCGAGTGCCACCAGGGCGGTCCGCGGGGCGCGCACCGGGCGGCGGGCGCCACTGGGCGTGCGGGATCGGAATCTGAACACGGGTCGGGTTCCGTCTCTCGTGACGTGGGGGGAGGGCGGGACGCACACGCGGTCCGGGCGGACGGGGAAGGGGCCTCACTCCGGGCCGAGCGCTGTGCAATGCGCCATATGATATTTCACTGATGGTCGCGCACAAGGCCTCCCACCCGGCGCCCGACAGCGGCACCCCCGGGGCCCGACGCGCCCGCACCGCACCCCACCAGGGCCGATCACCCCGCCACGGCGGCGCGGACAACTCCCCCGGCGGGCCCGGATTTTAACTCCCCCTTACCAGGCCCCACCAGGGCCTTGGCATTCCTCAGACCGGACGCCCCGCGTGCGCCTGGGTCACCAGGAACGGCACCAACCCACGCTCCGTCAGCGCCGCCCGCCACGCGTCCCGCGCCACCACCAGCTCCCCGGCCCCGCCCACGGCCTCCCCGCTCCCCGCCGACCGCGACGCCGCCCCCAACAACCCCAGACCGCCCACCAGCAGACACACCGCCCCGATCCCCCCGGCCACCCAGCCGGCCCCCACCAGCGCCCGCCCCAACGCCTCGGCGTCGTCCGACAGCCCCAGCACGTAGCCGAGCACCAGCAACACCCCGGCGGCGACGACGGCGATGATCGGCACGATCACCCCCAGCACCCCCCACCACCCGGAAGCCCGCCCCCGCCCCGGCACGTCCACCGGCAGCCGCGCCACGGCGTCGGCATCCGCCCGCAACGCCGCGTACCGCTCGTACTCCGGCGCGGCGGCGGCCAGCACGTACTCCGCGTTCTCCCGCGCCACCCGCCGCAACCGGTCCACCTCACCCCCCACCCCCTGCAACGCCGCCCGCACCTGAGGCGCCGCCAACGCCCTGCCCAACTCCGTCTCGAAGTCGGCCCGATCCTGCTGCGGCAGCCGAAGCGGCCTGTCCATGCCGTGCCCCTCTCACGTAGTTCTACAGAACTGTAGAACACGGGGGCGCGCAGCAGCAGTCCTGTTCAGGGCCGGATTCGGCCGCTACGACGACTCGGCCATCGGCCGCCGGGCCCGGCGCCCTGACACGGCGCCAGGCCCGGGGGCCACCGCGAACGGTGATTCCGTGCTCAGCCGACGGCGAGCTTCACCTGGCGGGAGTCGGCGGCGGCGGACGGGGTGGTGCCGATGTTGGAGACGGTGGCGATGGCGACGGCGTCCGCGCCGGGGATCCAGTTGACGGTCTTGGACTGGACGAGCAGCTGCCGCTGCTGGACGGTGCCGTCGCAGACGATGTCGGTGTCCGGGGTCCGGCTGGAGCCGAAGGCCTTGGAGGAGGAGTCCTCCGGGTCCTGCTGTTCGACCGAGACGGTGAGCGAGCGGGCCCCGTCGGCGACCGAGCACAGGTAGCTGACGTTCACCCGGGCCTTGCTGGGGATCTTCGGGTCGATCACGACGTCACCGAGGGTGACGGCGATGGCGGGCGCATCGTCGGCCGGGGCCGCCGTCGGGGCGGCGGCGTGGGCCGGGGCGGCAAGGCCGGTGAGGGCCGAGGTCAGTACCGTCAGGACGATCCACCGCTGCACTGCAACCTCCGAGGATGTGGGGCGTGGTGCGGCCGACGCTAACCGCCGCTCCGCCCGCCCGCGCGCCGGGTCGTCCGATCGTCGTACGAACGACCTCGTGACGACCCGGCAGCAGCACGGCGTCACCGTCGCGGCCGCAGCCACACCGCCCAGGTCAGCGCCGAGCACAGCAGGTACGCCACCAGGAACCCGAGGTACGCGGCGTCCCCGTTGTGGCTCGCCAGGAAGGACTGCCGGAAGGCCAGGTTCACCAGCACCCCGCCGAAGGCCCCCACCGCGCCCGCCAGGCCGATCAGCGCCGCCGTCCGCCGCCGGGAGTCGGCCTCGGCGGCGGCCGGGTCGGCGCCGGCCGCGACCGCCGTCCGGGCGAGGCCCTGGTAGTGCGCCGGGATCATCTTGTAGGTGGACCCGTTGCCGATCCCGCTGAGCACGAAGAGCGCGATGAACCCGCCGAGGAAGAGCGGCAGCGAGCCGGCCCGGGAGGCGAGCAGCACGACCGCCGTGCCGGCGCCCATGGCGGCGAAGGTCGCCAGCGTGACCCTGGCCCCGCCGTACCGGTCGGCGAGGCGTCCGCCGACGGGCCGCAGCAGGGATCCGAGCAGCGGTCCGAGGAAGGTGAGGGCGGCGGCCTTGACCGGGGTGTCGAAGCGGTCGTGGAACTGGACCTGGAGCACCTGCCCGAAGGCGAAGCCGAAGCCGATGAAGGAGCCGAAGGTGCCGATGTAGAGGGTGGAGACCGCCCAGCCGTAGGGGTCGCGGGCGACCTCCCGCAGCGCCCGCCCTTCTCCCCTGGGCGCCTTCGGCAGGTTGTCCATCCGCCACTGGGCCCCGGCCGCCGCGAGCACGATCAGCGGCAGGTAGAGCAGCGGCAGCAGCCGGGGGTGGGCGGCGCCGGCGGTGGCCAGCACGAGCAGCCCGAGCAACTGGACGGCGGGGACGCCGAGGTTGCCGCCGCCCGCGTTGATCCCGAGGGCCCAGCCCTTGAGCCGGTGCGGGTAGAAGGCGTTGATGTTGGCCATCGAGGAGGCGAAGTTGCCGCCGCCGACGCCGGCCACGCAGGCGACGGCGAGCAGGGTGCCGTAGGAGACGCCGGGTTCCAGCACCAGGGCGGCGAGGGCCGTCGGGACCAGCAGCAGCAGGGCGCTGACCACCGTCCAGGTGCGGCCGCCGAAGCGGGCGACGGCGAAGGTGTACGGCAGCCGGAGCAGGGCGCCGAGCGCGGTGGGCAGCGCGGTGAGGGTGAACTTGCCCGCGGTGTCGATGCGGTACTCGGGCCCGAGGAAGAGCACCAGCACGGACCACAGGCTCCACACCGAGAAGCCGATGTGCTCGGAGAGGACGGAGAAGACCAGGTTGCGCCGGGCGATCCGGGCGCCGCCGCGGGCCCACATCTCCTCGTCCTCCGGGTCCCAACCGGCCAGCGGGGCGGGGGTTCTGGACTCCACGACGGCGGTCATGCCGCGGCCTCCACGGGGAGCACCCGGACCGGCCAGCGGCGCAGCACCGCGGGTGCGCCGTCGGGCGCGGTGTCCTCGTCCAGGCAGCGGCCGTCGGTGAGGTCGTACACCTGCTTGTACATCGGCGAGGTGAGGGTGGGCCGGTCGCCGCGGCTGCCGAGCAGGCCGCGGGAGCCGCGGCCGGGTTGGAGGTCGGCGAGGGCGCAGACGGTCTGCCAGTGGTTGCCGTCGTGGATCTGTACGGTCACGGGGTGAGCACCTCCAGTCGGGCCCCGGCGACGAGCACCGGGGAGTTGAGGGTGCGGCCGGCCTCGCCGGGGCGGGCGGGGCGGATCTGGCCGCGTTCGGGAACGAAGGTAACGGCGGGGTCGGGGGTGCCGGGAGCATTGACAAAGGAGGAGAACCGCCGCAGCCGCTCGGGGTCGGCCAGGGTTTCGGCCCATTCGTCCCGATAGCCGCTGATGTGACACATCGTCAGTTCGTCGAGCTCGACGGCGATGCCGAGCGAGTCGTCCAGGACGACGGCCCGCAGGTGGTCGAGTCCGCCCTCCAGGCGCTCCAGCCAGACCGAGGTGCGTTCCAGGCGGTCGGCGGTGCGGATGTAGAACATCAGGAAGCGGTCGATGGTGCGGATGAGGGTCTCGCGGTCGAGGTCGGCGGCGAGCAGGTCGGCGTGCCGGGGGGTGGTGCCGCCGTTGCCGCCGACGTAGAGGTTCCAGCCGGCCGAGGTGGCGATGACGCCGAAGTCCTTGCTCTGCGCCTCCGCGCACTCGCGGGCGCAGCCGGAGACGGCGGCCTTGAGCTTGTGCGGGGAGCGCAACCCCCGGTAGCGGAGCTCCAGTTCGATGGCGAGGGTGGTGGAGTCCTGGACGCCGAAGCGGCACCAGGTCTCGCCGACGCAGGACTTCACGGTGCGCAGCGACTTGCCGTAGGCGTGCCCGGACTCGAAGCCCGCGTCGACCAGCTTGCGCCAGATGACGGGGAGTTCGTCGACGGTGGCGCCGAACATGTCGATCCGCTGGCCGCCGGTGATCTTGGTGTAGAGGCCGTGGTCGCGGGCGATCTCGCCGATCGCGATCAGGCCCTCGGGGGTGATCTCGCCGCCGGGCACCCGGGGGACCACCGAGTAGGAGCCGTTGCGCTGGAGGTTGGCGAGGAAGTGGTCGTTGGAGTCCTGGAGAGCGCCCTGTTCGCCGTCCAGGATGTGGCCGTTGCCGAGGCTGGCCAGGATGGAGGCGACGGTCGGCTTGCAGACGTCGCAGCCCTCGCCGCCGCTGCCGTACCCGGCGAGCAGGTCGGAGAAGCCGGTCAGTCCGGTGACCCGGACGATCTCGTACAACTCGGCACGGCTGTGGGCGAAGTGCTCGCACAGGCCCTGGACGGTGGCGACCCCGGCGGCGGCCAGTTCCTCGGTGACGACGGTGCCGAGCTGCTTGAGGCAGCTGCCGCAGCCGGTCCCGGCCCGGGTGCACTTCTTGACGGCGGCGACGCCGTCGGCGCCCTGGTCGCGGACGGCGGCCCGGACGGCGCCCTGGGTGACGTTGTGGCAGGAGCAGAGCACCGCGTCGTCGGGCAGGGCGAGCGGTCCGGCGGGGGCGGACCCGGCGGGCAGCACCAGCTGTTCGGGGGCGACGGTGAGCGGCTTCCCGGCGACGGCGAGCGGGCGCAGCGCGCCGTAGCCCTCGGTGTCGCCGACCAGGACGCCGCCGCCCCCACCCCGCAGCAGGCCGTCGCCGCCCTCCTCGCCGCCGGACACCCCGACGTCGCGCTGGCCGGCTACCTCCTCTCCCCCGGCTTCTTCGCCCGCCGCGCGGCCACCACCGCGGCCACCTGGACCACCGCCCCGTTGGGCGCCCACCCGGCCGTCGCCCGCCTCGTCCTGCACCGCTACGACCAGGCCCTGGCGGCCACCGCCCTGCCCACGGCCGCCTGACCGGCCCCGCGGGCCCCGGCTCCGGGCGTTCGGAGCGGCGGTGCACCGCCCTGCCGGATGCCCGGAGCAGGCCTCCGCTACCGTCGACCGGAAGCCCCGCGGAGGCGGGGGCGGGCGGGAGCGGGCGAGAGGCACGGGTGGGGGCAGGGTGGATCCGAACAGTGGACCGGTCGTGGGTGTGGGGCTCACCCCGACGGAGACGTCCGCACTCCTGCTGGACAAGATCCGCCGGGGGCACGACTACGCCCGCCGGAGGAAGGAACGGTTCCGTCGGCGCGCTTCCGCGGTGAAGCTCCTGACGCTGGCGCTGTCCGCCGCCTCCACCATCCTGCTGGGCCTGCACCGGTGGACGGACCTGGCGTTCGCGCTGGTGGCCCTGGTGACGGCGCTGGCGGCCGCCGAGCCGTTCTTCAACTGGCGCTCCCGGTGGGTGCTGATGGAGGAGGCGCAGTACCGCTTCCGGCGGCTCTCCGACGACCTGGAGTACCTGCTGGCGTCGACGACGGCCGACGGCCCGACCCGGCACCAGCTCGACGGCGTCTTCGGCAGGTACCAGGCGGTCTGGGACGACCTGAGCCGCACCTGGCTGGAACGGCGGCGCGAACCCGCGCCGCCGTCGACCGCCTGATCGATCACCGGGCCGACCGTCCGGCCGACCCCCGCCGGGTGCCCGGCTCCGGTGGTCAGCCCGTGACGCTGGCGGCGCCGGTCTCCAGGTGGCCGGTGGCACGGCGGCTCCAGGCGGGGTCGCTGCCGACGGTCACGGTGAAGTCGTACCAGCCCTGCGCGATGGTGACGGCGTTGAAGTAGTCCCTGACCGTGGCCCCCGGGGCGACCTGGTAGGTCCAGCTGCCGGTCCGGTAGTTGGTGGCCGTGACGGTGAAGGTCACCGTACTGGTGCCGGTGTTGGTCATGGCGAACCAGAGCGCCGGCCGGCCGGTGTCCGGCGCCGGCGCGTACGAGGTGGTGGCCTCGGCGGTGCGGCCCGCGGTGGTCGCGTTTCCGGCGAACCGGCGCAGGGTGCGGTTGGGGCCGAGCACGGTGAGGTCGTACTGCCCGTTGCCGGAGCCGGCGCCGATGTCGAAGGAGTCGCGGGCGCTGCCGTCGGTGCCGCTGCCGGCGTCGTACGGGGCGACGGTGTACTGCCGGGGGCCTTCGGTGCGGTAGGCGTTGGCGTGGATCGAGTAGTGCGCCCAGGCGGTGGCCTGCGGGCCCTGGTTGGCCAGGTCGATCCAGAGCAGGGTCCGGCCGTCGGCCGTGGACTCGATCCGGTCCACCCAGGCGTTGGGCTGGTAGGGCAGCGCGCGGGCGGGCTTGGTGCCGGGCTCCTGGACGGGCATGGAGTTGGTGCCGGGGCTCGGGTTGATCTGGAGGTTCGCGGTGGCCTGGCTGATGGTGGCGCTGGTGTCGGGCAGCGCGGGCACCCCGTGGACGGGGTTGGCGAAGTCGAAGGCACCGGTGAGGTCGCCGCAGACCTGGCGGCGCCAGGTGCTGATGTTGGGGCAGACGGCGGGGGTGCCCAGCGCGGCGGTCCAGGTCTCCAGGAAGCGGATGACGCTGGTGTGGTCGTAGACCCGGGAGTCGACCCAGCCGCCGCGGGTCCACGGCGAGACCACGATCATCGGGACGCGGAAGCCGAGGCCGATGCCCGCCCCCTTGCAGAACTCGCCGGCGGTGCCGGCCGGGGCCGCGGGCGGGGGCACGTGGTCGAAGAAGCCGTCGTTCTCGTCGTAGTTGAGGAACAGGGCGGTGGAGTCGAAGACCTCCGGGGAGGCCGCCAGGGCCTGCAGCACCAGGTTGACGAAGTGCGCGCCGTTCTCCGGCGGGCCGTCCGGGTGCTCGGAGAACAGCTGGTCGGCCACCACCCAGGAGACCTGGGGCAGGGTGCCGGCGAGCGCGTCGGCCCTGATCGCGGCGGCGATGTCGTCCGGGGTCGAGCCGGTGCGGGCGGGCACCGAGCCCATGCCGCGCTGGGCGAGCGGGCTCGAACTCGGCGCGCCGGTGAACTGGTTGAAGTAGGCGAGGCCGTTGTCGCCGAAGTTGTCGTTGGCGTTCTGGTAGACCTTCCAGCTGACGCCCGCGTCCTGGAGGGCCTCGGCGTAGGTCTGCCAGCGCAGGCCCGACTCGGAGCCGCCGTCGTAGGCCGGTCCGCCCGCGGTGGCGGCCGGGTCGATCGTGCCGGACCACAGGTAGGTGCGGTTGGGGCCGGTGGCCGAGAGGATGGAGCAGTGGTACGCGTCGCAGACGGTGTAGGCGTCGGCCAGCGCGTAGTGGAACGGTATGTCCTCGCGGGCCATGAAGCCCATGGTTCTGTCCGAGCCCTTGGCGGCGATCCAGGAGTCCATCCTCCCGTTGTTCCAGGCCTGGTGCTGGGTGGACCAGGAGTGGTCGAGCGAGCCGTCGCACTGCGCGAGCTGCTCGGGGCTGACGCCCCACCACCAGGTGTTCGTCTTGCTGAGCTGCCACGGGTACTGCCGCCCACTGCCGTTCGGCTGGTTGAACACGCTGGTGCCGCCCGCGATCTGCAGGGCGGTGCGGTCGCCGAAACCGCGCACGCCCTTCAAGGTGCCGAAGTAGTGGTCGAAGCTGCGGTTCTCCTGCATGAGCACCACGACGTGCTTGACGTCCCGGATCGTCCCCGTGCTGCCGGTGGTGCCGGTCGTGGCGGCCTGCGCGCCCGGCACCGCGCCGGGCAGGGCCGTGTCCAGCCCGATGGCGGCGCCGAGGGCGGCGGCCGAGCCGAGGAAGGTACGGCGGGTGACGGGTGACACGGGTGGCCTCCGAGAAGTCTGGACAACTCCGACGTCGGCGACTGTCGGGCAGCCGGATGACTACCGACCGGTAGCCGGGTGGCGGAGAAGTTACACCTGGCCGACAGTTGACGGAAGGTCTCACACCGTCACGGGATCCGCCCCGCCGCCGCGCGCCTCGGCCCGCCGGGAACCCGCCGGGAGCCCGCGGCCACCGGATGCACACGAACCGGCTGCCGGTGAGGATGGGCGGCGGGGCCGGGCAGTGGACGGAGTCGCTGGTGAAGGCGTTACCGGGTGGCCGCACCGCGCTCGTCGCGGTCCTCGCCGGCCTCGCCGTCCTGACCACGGGCGCGAGCCCCTCGCCGACGGACACGACCTCGTCGTCCTCGCCCTCGCCGTCGACCTCGGGGGCCACCTCGGGGGCCACCTCGGGGGCCACCTCGTCGGCAGCGGCCGTCACCCTGGCGCCGACACACGGACCCCGGTTCGGGACCGTTCAGGTGACGCTCTCCGGCTTCCCGGTCTGCGAGAGCGGTCTCTCAACGCGCCCCAACCCGGTCGATGCCCTGGTGACCTGGGACGACACCCCGGCCACCCGCCTCACGACCGTCCGGACCGGGACGAAGCCGCCGTCCTCCGGCACGTTCACGGTGCCCGAAGGCGCCGGTGACGGCGTGCACACGGTCACGGCGACCTGCCCGGGCTTCCCCCCGACCGTGGCGACGGCGCACTTCACCGTCGCGCCGCCGACACTGACGGCGGATCCGGCCCGCTCGGCGCCCGGGTCCACCACGACCGTCGTCGGCACCGGCTTCGCCTGCCCCGCGGACGACACCGTCGCCCTGGTCTGGGGCACCACCGCGCTTCCCGGCCCCGGAAAGCCCGACGCCGACGGGGGCTTCCGCACCGGCGTCACCGTGCCCGCGGACGCGGCCGCCGGTGACCACGACGTCCGGGCGTCCTGTGCGGCGGAGCCCCGGATCACGGCGGACGTCCACGTCCTCGTCCCGGCCCCGGGTCCGACCACGTCCTCGCCGACGACGCCCACGCCTCCGCAGCCGTCGCCCGTCCGGACGATGACCGCGTCGCCGGGCGCCCCCCTGCACGTCGACGGCCGGACGAACGCCTGCGCCGGGGGCGCCGACCCGCGCCAGGTGGTGCTCTCCTGGGACGGCGGGCCCCGGTCCCACCCGGTCACGGCCGACAAGTCGGGCCGGTTCCGGTCGATCGCCACCGTCCCGGCCACCGCGCCCACCGGCCCCCACCGGATCACCGTGGAGTGCGCGGGCACCCACACGGTGACCGAGATCGTCCCGGTCGTCGTCGCCCAGCACGTCCCGCCGCCCCCGCCGAAGCCCCACCTGCTCTGGATCGTCCTCGGCGCTCTCGCGGGTGTGGCCCTGGCGGCGTTCGGGCTGCGCCGCGTCCTGCGGCCGGACGGCACGGCGGGCCGGGCGGGCCGGGCGGGCGGCAAGGCGGGCACGGTGACGGCCGAGGCGGGCGCGTGGGGCGACGCCCGGACGGAACTGACCGAGCGGCCCGGTCCCGCCGGGCCCGGGCACAGCGTCCGCCTGGTGCCGCGCCCGGATCCGGGCCGGCAGAGCTTCGAGGAGGTGCGCGATGACGATGGTCGCGACGGATGACCCGTACTCCCTGGCGACGTTCCTGGGAGCCGTCGAGCCGTTCGCCGACGTCCTCCGGTCGAACGGCCTGGACACCGCCCTGGACGGGCTGGACACCGCGCTCGCCCGGGCCGCCCGGCAGGAGGTGGCGAGCGTCGTGCACGGCTTCCTGGGGCTGGACATGATCGACCTGCTCGCCGGCGGCTGGCGCACCCAGTCACAGCTCGCCGCGGCCGCCCGGGAGACCTGCGCGGCCCCCGGCAGCGAGGAGGTCGTCGCACTGCTGGAGCACCGGGTCAGGTCGGTGCACCAGCCCTCGGTGAACGTGCTCGTCGACGGCGTCTCGATGGGCACCCTCGAGGTGGACATCGAGGTGGTCTTCGAGCTCGACGGGATCGTGGCCGTCGTACGCGGGGGCAGACTGGTCGCGGTGCGGGCGGGTCGCTGCACGGCGAGCGCGACGGTGGCACTGGAGCGGATCCCGCTGCTGAGCCGCCGACGGGAGTTCGACCTGCCCGGCGGCGTGGGGTGGCGCCGGGGCATGGTGCTGCGGCACTGCACGCCGACCCCTCCCCCGCCCCCTCCGCCGACCCCGCCGGGCTGATCGGCCGGGGGCTGCCCGCTACGCCGCTTCCTTCCCCCGTCCGGCCGAGGCGACGAAGGCCAGCAGCCGCTCGTTGACCGCCTCGGGCTGCTCCAGGTTCAGCCCGTGGCCCGCCCGTTCGAGGATCTCGGCCCGCACCCCCGGGATCAGCGCCGTCACCCGCTCCACCACCTGCCGCGGCCGCAGCAGCGCGCTGCGCCGGCCCACCAGCATCAGGACGGGCAGCCCGATCGACCCCAACTCCCCGTCCGTGAAAGGCCGGGCCGGTGGCCGGCCGCCCGGCTTGTAGCTGCGCATGGCGAGCATCAGCGGGGCGATCATCTCGCGCGGCGCACTGAGCGCCGGGTTCGCCAGCAGCCGCCCGAGCGCGGGGCGCAGCGGCCGCGGCGCGAGCATGCCGAACAGCCCGCCGATCATGTGGGCGTAGAACCGCGCGGGGACCTTCTCGATGCCGCCCGGGTCCAGCGAGGTGACGGAGGCGAGCCGTTCGGGCGCGTGGATCGCCTGGTTGAGGGCCAGCCAGCCGCCGTACGAGACCCCCACCAGGTGCACCCGGTCCAGTCCGAGCCCCGTCAGCACCTCCCCCAGCCACTCCGCGTTCTCCGCCGATCCGGCCGCGACGGCGCGCTGCTCACTGCGGCCGGGGTCGTCCAGGGTGTCGACGGCGTAGACCGGGTGGTGCGCGCCCAGGGCCGCGATCTGCGGGTACCAGTTGGACGGGTGCCCGGCGTGGCCGTGCAGCAGCACGATCGGCTCGCCGGTCCCCGTGCCGTAGCGGTGGACGTGCACGCTCCCGTACCCGGTCTCGACATCGAACTCCTGCCGCGGGCCGGGCCACAGCTCCATCGCCCGGTCGTACGCCTCAAGGAACTTCGCCTTCGCCGTCTCGCTGGTGAAGTGCCCGACGCTGGTCCTGGTCATGATCCCTCCCGGTTTTGATGGTATGGTTGTACCACAAAAACATCCGGAAGGAACCCGATGCCCAAGCTGGTGGACCACGAGGAGCGACGGGCCCACATCATCGACGCCCTGCTCCGCTCGGCGGCGAGCAGCGGCCTCCACTCCGTCACCATGCGCTCCGTGGCGATCGAGGCCGGCGTGTCCGTGCGGCTCGTCCAGTACTACTTCGACACCAAGGAACAGTTGCTCCTCGCCGCCATGACCCGCCTCGCCACCCGGATGGGCGAGCGCGTCCAGCGCCGCGTCCGCGCTACCGGCGCGGGCAGCGACCCGCGCGCCGTCGTCGAGGCGGTGCTGCTCGAAGCCGTCCCCACCGACGAGGAGAGCCGCGCCTTCCACCTCATCTACACCGAGTACGCCGTCCTCTCCGTCACCGACCCGGCCCTCGGCGGACAGCCCTTCCTCGCCGCACCCGACGAGATGGAGTCCTTCCTCGCCGCCCAACTCGCCGCCGCCGGCGCCGCCGACCCGCGCCAGGAGGCCGTCGTCCTACTGGCGGTCTCGGCGGGCCTGGGCCTCAGCGTGCTGCTCGACCAGCGGACGGCGGAGGACGCCACGGCCGTCCTCCGCTACCACCTCGGCCGGGTCCTCCCTGCGTAGCACCGCTTCACCCAGGGCAGAACGCGGCGCCCTTCCCCCCGCGCCCCGGATCCCTAGGCTGGAGGGGTGAGCACTCATGCGCCGAACGAAGCCCGCGTCATCCCGCTGCGCCGCCCGCAGGCCACGCCGCCCGCACCTCCCACGCCGAAGGAACCGCTCTGGCGCGACCTCGTCGGCGACGTGCTGCGGCGCGAACGGCTCGCCCAGGAGCGGACGTTGAAGGACGTCGCGGAGACCGCCCGGATCTCGGTCCCGTACCTGTCCGAGCTGGAGCGCGGCCGCAAGGAGGCCTCCTCCGAGGTGCTCGCGGCCGCCGCCAAGGCCCTCGGGCTCCGCCTCGGCGACCTCCTCTCGCTCGCCCAGGACGAGTTGGTCCGGCACACCCGGCCGAACCGGACGAGCGGGCCCCGGGCACAGTACGACGGGCTCTGCATGGCGGCCTGACCGCAGCGGTGGCCGGCACACCCCCGTCGCACCGGCCACCGCCGACGCTCACCGCCGGCTCAGCACCTGGTCCGCGAGCCCGTACGCGACGGCCTCCTCGGCACTGAGCACCTTGTCCCGATCCATGTCCGCGCGCAGCGTCGCCACGTCGTGGTGGGTGTGCCGGGCAAGGACCTCCTCCACCTGCGACCGGATCCGGACCATCTCCTTCGCCGCGAGGCTCAGGTCCGAGACCGTCCCCTGCCGCCCACCACTGGCCGGCTGCCCGAGCAGCACCCGCGCGTGCCGCAGCACGAACCGCCGCCCCGCATCCCCACCCGCCAGCAGCACCGCCGCCGTCGACGCCGCCTGTCCGACGCAGAACGTCGAGATCGGCGCCTGCACGAAGGTCATCGTGTCGTAGATCGCCATCAGCGAAGTGAACGACCCTCCGGGCGAGTTGAGGTAGATCGAGATCTCCCGCTCCGGGTTCTCCGACTCCAGGTGCAGGAGCTGCGCGATGACCACGTTCGCGACCCCGTCGTCGATCTCGGTGCCGAGGAAGATGATCCGCTCGTTCAGCAGCCGGCTGAACACGTCGTACGTCCGCTCGCCCTTCGCCGTCCGCTCGATCACGTACGGAACCGTGTACGACCCCATGTCAGAGCCCCATCCGTCGCCGCGAGGAGGCCGGGCGGATGTCGTCGACCGACTCCACCACCCGGTCCACGAGCCCGTACGCCACGGCCTGCTCCGCCGTGAACCAGCGGTCCCGGTCGCTGTCCCGGGCGATCGTCTCCTCGCTCTGCCCGGTGTGCTCGGCGGTGATCCGCTCGATGGTGCGCTTGGTGTACTCCAGGTTCTCGGCCTGGATCTCGATGTCCGCGGTCGTCCCGCCGATGCCCGCCGACGGCTGGTGCATCATGATCCGCGCATTGGGCAACGCGAAGCGCTTGCCGGGCGTCCCCGTGGTGAGCAGGAACTGCCCCATGCTGGCCGCGAACCCCATCGCCAGGGTGGAGACGTCGTTGGGAATCAGCCGCATGGTGTCGAAGATCGCCAGCCCGGCGCTCACCGAACCCCCGGGGCTGTTGATGTACAGCCCGATGTCACTGCGCGGGTCCTCCGCCGAGAGCAGCATCAGCTGCGCACACACCCGGTTCGCCGACACGTCGTCCACCTGGGTGCCGAGCAACACGATGCGCTGGGCCAGCAGTTGGGCGGCGAGCTGGTCATCGAAGGGCCCGGGCCGGGTATCACCGTCCCCCGCGCGGGGCGCGAGCGCGGTGGCGAATGGAGTCATCTGGTCCTCCTGGTCGAGGCGGAACTGCCGTCCCCTCCACTCTCACCCCGCACCGCCCCCCGCCCCCCGTTTCTCTGCCCACCGCAGATTCGCCACGGGCAGAGCGCGGCTACGCCACCTGACGCGGAGCCCCGCGGAACACCTCCCGCGCATGCCACTCCCGGTGCCGGTCCGCGACCGGCGGGACGCCCGGCTGCGGGCCGATGACGGGTCGTCCGGCGAGTGCGAGCACCTGCTGCCGGCTGGCCTCACTTCGGCCGACGAACCGCTGGGACACGAGGATCCGCCGCCCCTCCCCCAGGCCCAGGACGCCCTTGTCGAACAGCTTGTGGTGCAGCGAGCACAGGCACAGGCCGTTGTCGACGTCGTCCGGCCCGTCATACGACCACCAGCGCACGTGCGCGGCCTCCAGCCCGACCGCGCTCGCCCCGAGGGCGCCGTCGTAGCCGCAGAACGCGCACTGGAACTCGTAAGCGGTGAGTATCAGGTCACGCATCCGCCGATCCCGCTGCCGCCGGGCGGCGGCGGTCGCGGTGGCCTCGGTCTGCTCCAGGTCGAGACCGACCGCCTCGCAGAGATCGGCGTGCAGGGAGGAGGGGAAGTGGGCGTCCAGCAGCACCCTGGCCATCCGCCCCAGCAGCGCCGGTTCCTCCCCCAGCGCCAGGCGCAGTTCCGCCGCGAGCCTGCCCGTCGCCCCGCTCGCGCGGAGAACCCCGACCCCGCTGCCGGGGCTCCCCGGCCCGTGATCGGTCCGGACCTCCCACACCCCGTCGCTGATCATGTGGTGGAACGGGTAGCCGGGGGTGGTCGGATTCGACGGCCCGTAGTCGGCGAGCAGCCGCTTCAGCTCCTCCTCGACCGCGCTGTAGCGCAGTTCGCCGTCCGCATCCCGCTGGTAACTGCCGAGTGCGTACAGCAGCAACAACGGCTTGTGCGGCGCCCGGACGCCGTTGTTCGTCCAGCGCCTGAGTTTCGCCACCCGCTCCAGCCAGTCCATGCGGGTCAGGGTAGCTACGCCGTCAGGTGGTCGAACTCCCCGGCCTTGGCCGCGCATATGAGCGCACGGAGATTCTCCGGCGCAGTGGTGAGGATGATGTCAGGGTCATCGCTCTCACGGATCCTGATGGCGCCGCCAGCAGCAGCCGCAAGGTAGATGCAGTTTGCTGCATCTGCGCTGTAGCTGGACTTCTGCCAGTCATGAGCGGCCATGTTCGTTCCTGTCTTCAGATGCTCTGAGCAACGCGGCGGATGAGGTCACGGGACGCGCCCGGCTTGAGCGAGTGCGTCTCCAGCCGATCCATCACGGCTCGATACTTGATCAGCTGTGGCTCGGTGTCGATGAACTCCGACTTGTCCGTGTCGACTTGAACAGTGTCCAGCCGCGGCACCACAGCATGGAAGTACACAACGCCAGCGCCCGAACCCGGATAGCTGCCGGTACCGAACGGAATCACCCGCAGGTCGATGTGAGGATTCTCGCTCATGGCCAGCAGGTGATCCAACTGTGCGCGTGCAACCTCGGGGCCACCGAACCCCATCCGCAGGGCGGCCTCATGGACGATGGCCGACAACTGGACCGGCTGATCACCATAGATCACTGCCTGCCGCTTGATTCGATGGGAGACGAGATGCTCCACCTCGGGCGGCGAAAGGGGTGGAACCGCATCGCGGAAGAGTGCGCGAGCGTGTTCCGGGGTCTGGAGAAGTCCAGGGATGTGGATCGCGGAAGCGATCCGCATCGACCGGGTGTGGTGTTCGAGTTCGGCCAGGTCAAGCGCTCCGGCCGGAAGGATCTCGCGATACTCCTCCCACCAGCCCCGGGTACGCCCGCCGGTCAGGCGCGTCAGTGCATCGATCAGGGCTTCATCAACGCAGCCGTAGAGGCGCGCCAGGGTCCGTACCCGGTCCGCGCTCACCGGGTAGCCGCCGGATTCGATGTTGCTGATCCGGGACTGCTGGGTGCCGTGCAATTCCCCGGCTCGCGTGACTGACAGACCTGCCTGCTCGCGCAGTCGACGCAGCTCTGCGCCGAGCCGCCGCTGCCGGATGGTCGGCGGAAACTTGCTGGGCGGCATCCGCTCTCTCCTCACTCTCGACCACCATCCTCGGCACCGTTCACTCATTGGAGTGGTGGTGCTAAGAATCATCCAAAGGCGGTAGATTACATACTACCTACTGGATACCCTTGACTGAGCGTCAGGGATGTTCGCCGCTCTGGCTGGTGGCAACTGGCGTCCAACTCCCGTTCTCCTAGGAGACTTCCATGGCTGCTGCACCCTCGCCAAACCCTGGCCCCTCCTTCAACCAGGAGCTGTGCGAACTCGTGCTCGACACCGCACCCCGGCTCTTCGCCGTCGTCCAGGTGTGCGGCAACAGCAGCGCGGACGCCGACGGCTGGGTAGTGGCCTGGGGCCTCGCCGAACCCGACGGGCCGACCCACGTGATCAGCCTCGACGGCCGGGCCCGCCTGACCCTCGCGTCCCCCGAACGAGCCCTCCGCCACTTCGCCGGGCACCCGGGTCTCACCGCCCGCCTCGTCTGGCTCGCCCACCCGAACACCGCTGCCCTGGACCACCCCAAAGCCGCCTGAACCCCGCACAGGAAGTCGACCTGGCCGACTTCCTGCGCCCGCCCCAGCCGCTCGTTAGTGTGAAGACCAGAACCACAGAGCACAGTTGGGGGGGAACCCGATGGGTGGATACATCTCGGAGCCGGAACGGCTTCCGGTGGCGGCGGCCAAGCTGGACGAGGGAGCGGACAAACTCACGCAGGCGAACACCGGTTTCGGCGAGTCGACCGCTGCCGCGACCCGTCACAACGAGTGGACCGTCGGTTCGTCCCTCGGCGCGGCCACCGGCCACTGGTCCACGGAAGCCGGCAAGGTCACCGATGCGGTGAAGAAGATCGCCGAGGGACTCCGCGTCACTGCCGCCAACTACTACCGGCAGGAAGCCGCCGTCGCGGAACAACTGCAGCGTGCTGCCGATCTGTTGGAGGACAAGAGCTGATGCCGTCCATCTACGCCGAGGATCCCGACGGCCGCCGCAAGGCCTCCGAACCCCTTCATGACCGCCGTTTCGCGAAACCCGTCACCCTCCAGCAGATCCGCTCCTGCGACCCAGAAGCGTTCCACCGGGCCGCGGAGGAGTGGGACAAGGTCGGGTCGGCCATGAGTTCTGCCAAGTTCATCGCCGTCGATGTGCTCTCCACTCTCCAGGAAGGCTGGAGTGGCGACGCCGCGACCCTCGGACGCCGGGCACTCACCGACCTGGTCGACGAAATGTCCATCGCCGAACAGGAGATGGAGGCGGCGAAGCTCACGCTGACGAACACCGCGACCGGCCTGGCCCTCGCCCGCCGATGGGTCGCCGAAGCGGACGATCTCGCCCGCGCCAACGACCTCACGATCAAGGACGACGGCGACATCGGCTATCCGGCCTGGCTGACCAGGAGCAACGACCCGGAGAGCGGGGGCGAGTCCCGGCGACTGGGCACGGTGGCCGGAGACATCCGCAATCTGCTGACGGCTGCGACGAAGTACGCATCCGATGTCAGCAACACGGCAGGGCACGAGCTCGACCGCATCAACGGCGCAGCGAAGTACCGCCACCTCGACGACTGGACCAAGCGGGTGGTGGGCGAGGACCTGGCGGGCGCGCGGGACCTCTCAAAGGTCTTCGGCGGCGAGGGTGGAGTACTGCTGCCGCCCGATGCGTACGACCGGGGGGCGGGCGCCTACAACACCGAGGCCCCGACCGACCGAGACCGCAAGCTGGCCGCCACCCTCGGGGCCGGAATCGCGGGTCTGCCGTTCGCAACAGGCGGCACCAATGCCAGCGCCAACATGGCCCACTACCTTTCCGGCACCGGCGAACCGCTGAACCTGAACGTCGAGGACATGTTGAAGGACATTCCCGACTTCCAGAACAGCGTGGCCACCACCCTCGACGGCAACCTCCCGGGCTGGCAGGCCGAGGCCCTGGCGGAGTACCGGCGCACGGGCAAGCCGGTCGCGCTGGTCCAGCAGACCGGTTGGCAACCCATGTCCGCCACCCCGGACAGCAGCAAGGACTGGTTCTACGCGGTCGGGTCCTTCCACTACAACACCGAGGCGAAGATCGAGGTCAAGCCGACCTCACCCGGCGCTCCGCCAGAGGTGACCGTCACCTACAAGACCCACGTCCGCGACCGGTACAACTGGGACTTCGACAAGAACGACCCGCTTCATCAGAAGGGAACGAACGTACCGGGCCTGGGGTACCTCTCGGACGAGGACCTCCAGCGCCTCCATCGCACCGGCCTGGCACGGGAGTTCGACATGGGTGGTGCCGGCGACACGCGAACCAGGAAGCTCTGAGATGACGTCCGATTGGACCCCAGAGAAGCCTTGGGCTCGTTGGCTCCTGCGCGGATTCCTCGCGCTGTGCGTGCTGATCACCGTGGGGTGCGTCTGGTGGGGGGTGGCCGGGTTGCGGCGGAGCGCCGAACCGCCGGACACCGTCGCGGCGCGCGCCGAGCGGCTGGCGGGTCTGCACTACAGGAACGACGCCAGACTAGGGCGGTACTACATACCGGCGGCCGCCGTGCTGTCACGGACTCCCGACGGGGCGCAGGTCGCCTTCCTTCATTACGGGATGGTCGGCGGCGACGAGGTCAACATCGACGACTTCCTGTCCACCTACCGCCTGCCGAGGGCCGGCTCCCCCGCCCCACTGCCTGAGGACCTGAGAACAGCACTCCCCGGCGACGAGCCGGCCGAGGGCGTGTTGCTGCCGGAAGGGCAACCCGGGCGGCAGGTGTTCGTGGTGGAGCACCCGGGCGAACGGCCCGGCGCCGCCGACGTGTACGTCCGGGCTACCGGGTCGTGAGGGGCTACACGGCGACGAAGCGGCGGGGGCCGTCCCCGGTCAGGATTCGGCCGAAGCGCATGGCGGGGAAGTGGGCGGCGACCAGCACATCGTCCGTGTCGGCGGCCTGGTCGGCGATGCGGTTGCGGACGGCGGAGGCGGCCTCCGGGTCGATGTCCCAGCTGACCTGCCAGTCGCGTTCGCCGAACTGGACCACGGAGTGGGCGACATCGCCCAGCAGCAGGGCGCGGCGGCCGCCGGAGGAGGCGACGTAGACGGTGGTGCCGGGGGTGTGGCCGGGGAGGTGGAGGGCGTCGAGGCCGGGGGCGATGGTGAAATCGGCGTCGAACAGCTCCAGTTGGGGGCCGAGCGGGCTGAGTTTGGCGACGGCCTCGGGCTGGGCGGTCTCCCCCGTCACGAAGTGCTGCCAGTCGGCACGGTGGGCGCGGTAGGTGGCGCGGGGGAAGACGGGGTGGCCGTCGACGGTGGCCCAGCCGATGTGGTCGAAGTGCAGGTGGGTGAAGACCACGTCGGTGATGTCCTCGACGGTGACGCCGTGGGCGGCAAGGGAGTCGAGCAGCGCGCCGCCGCGGTACTTGCCGTCGTCGTACGGGCCGACCCCGGCGTCGACCAGGACGGTCCGCTCCCCGATGCGGACCAGGAAGCCGCCGAGCGGCAGGTCGAGGCTGCCGTCGGCCGCCCGGTGGTGCCCGTGGCAGGCCCACGGGTCGGCCATGCCGGGGCGGGTGAGGATATCGGCGGCCACCTCACGACCCACCCCGTCCGTGATCGCCAGGATCTCGATGTCACCGATCTTCACGTGCGCCCTCCGGCAGTTGACGGTCGTTCGTGGACCACCGGTGGCAACCGTGCCGGGGGGGGGGGGGGTGGACGGGGGGCGCCACCCACCCCGCCCCCACCACCACCCAACCAGACGGAACACCCACCCCGCCGGCGCGGGG